>JABFXB010000021.1 GCA_013361975.1 Dermatophilaceae bacterium | reverse complement strand
CGCCGCTAGACTCGGGGACTGCCGGCGTGGGTGATGACCCGCCAGATGAGCCCAGAGGGGCGCGCCGGGTCTGCACACCGACCATCAAAGGAAGCGATCACTCATGTCCTTCGACCACAAGGTTGCCGACCTGGGCCTCGCCGAGGCCGGCCGACACCAGCTCCGGCTCGCCGAGCACGAGATGCCCGGACTCATGGCCATCCGGGAGGAGTACGCCGCCGCCCAGCCCCTCAAGGGCGCGCGCATCGCCGGCTCGCTCCACATGACCGTCCAGACCGCGGTCCTCATCGAGACGCTCACCGCGCTCGGTGCCGAGGTCCGCTGGGCCTCCTGCAACATCTACTCCACGCAGGACGAGGCGGCGGCCGCCGTCGTGGTGGGCCCCAACGGCACGCCCGACGACCTGCAGGGCGTCCCCGTCTTCGCCTGGAAGGGCGAGACCCTCCCCGAGTACTGGTGGTGCACCGACCAGATCCTCACCTGGCCCGGCGGCGAGGGCCCGAACATGATCCTCGACGACGGCGGCGACGCCACGATGCTCGTCCACAAGGGTCTCGAGTGGGAGAAGGCCGGCCAGGTGCCCGCCACCACCGAGGAGGACTCCGAGGAGTTCGGCGTCTTCAAGGAGCTCGTTCGCCAGACGATGGCCACCGACCCGCAGAAGTGGACGACCATCGCCGCCGGCATCAAGGGCGTCACCGAGGAGACCACCACCGGCGTCCACCGCCTCTACCAGCTCGCCGAGTCCGGCGACCTGCTCTTCCCGGCCATCAACGTCAACGACGCGGTCACCAAGAGCAAGTTCGACAACACGTACGGCTGCCGCCACTCGCTCATCGACGGCCTCAACCGCGCCACCGACGTGCTCATCGGCGGCAAGGTCGCGGTCGTGGCCGGCTACGGCGACGTCGGCAAGGGCTGCGCCGAGTCGCTGCGCGGCCAGGGCGCTCGCGTCATCGTCACCGAGATCGACCCCATCTGCGCGCTGCAGGCCGCGATGGAGGGCTTCCAGGTCGCCCGCATGGAGGACGTCGTCGAGACCGCCGACATCTTCATCACGACCACCGGCTGCTACGACGTCATCACGGCCGACCACATGACGAAGATGAAGAACAAGGCGATCGTGGCCAACATCGGCCACTTCGACAACGAGATCGACATGGCCGGCCTCGCCCGCGTGCCCGGCGTCACCAAGACGCAGATCAAGCCGCAGGTGCACGAGTGGACCTTCGAGAGCGGCAGCTCGATCATCGTGCTGTCCGAGGGTCGCCTGATGAACCTCGGCAACGCCACCGGCCACCCGAGCTTCGTCATGAGCAACTCGTTCTCGAACCAGACGATCGCCCAGATCGAGCTCTTCACGAAGACCGGCGAGTACGACAAGCAGGTCTACACCCTGCCCAAGCACCTCGACGAGAAGGTCGCGCGCCTGCACCTCGACGCCCTCGGCGTGAAGCTCACCGAGCTCACCAAGGGTCAGGCCGAGTACCTCGGCGTCGACGTCGCCGGCCCGTACAAGCCGGACCACTACCGCTACTGACGGTTCGCACCCGGGCCCGGCGCCCAGGTCGACCGCTGACGTATGCCGTCCACCTCTCGAGGTGGGCGGCATACGTGCGTCTCCGGGCGGGTGACCGGGGGTCAGGTGTTGGGCGCCTCGAGCAGCAGATAGGTGGAGCCACGCGCCGCGACGGTCCAGAAGGTCTGGCGCACGAGCGCCTCGGCGACGGGCAGGTCCTTGGGCACGAGCGCCCACCGGCAGCCGGTCTGGTCGAGGTAGTCGTCCCAGCCGGTGGCGGCGCTCTGGAAGGTCATGTACGACTCGACGTGCCTGATGGCATACACCTCGATGCGCCCGTCGATGGCGGGCCGCACGTTCGGGTGCTTCCAGATGAGCCAGCCGCCGCTGCCGTAGTCGTTGCACAGCACCGTGCCGACGGGCAGGGCCGCGATCTGGCGGTCGAGGTCGTTGGGGCCCCACTCCGGCTGCGCGCCGCGCGACGGTGCGAGGAGGCCGGCGATCGCCAGGCCGGCCGCGGTCAGGCCGAGGGTGAGGGCGATCTCGCGTCGGGCGATCGGTTCGCGTGGCAGTCGCGCGACACGGGCGATGGTGAGCGCGACCAGTGGTGCGATGATCGCCGCGCCGACGGCGATGGTGCGCACGTAGAGCAGCGAGAACCCGATCGCGAGGCCGACGAGCAGGATCTCGGTCACGGGCGTGCGCCTGCGCTCGCGCGACCAGATGAGCAGCGTCGTGACAGCCAGCACCAGGAAGGCGACGAAGTAGACGTCGGTCAGGGACGGGGGCCGCCACTCGTCGACGAAGTGAGTCGTCTCGCCGACGGCCAGCGGGGCCAGGAGCAGTCCGGGACCGACGGGTGTCAGGGCGGCGGCGGCGAGCGAGCCGAGCGGCACGAGTGCCAGCCTCAGCCAGGCGCGCCCGCGCAGGGTGCCGTCGACGAGGAAGCCGACGAGGGCGACCACGCCGACGGCGACGCCGACGAACCACATGCCGTGGCTGCAGGCCCACACCCACGTGAGCGGGACGAGCCACCACCGTGGCCGCAGGTCGCGGCGCGTCGCCAGCCAGGCGCCGGTGGTGACGGCGGCGAGGGCGAAGGACACGAGGTGCGGGCGCAGCGAGAGGCTGCCGCTCAGGGCCACGGTCGCGACGACGAGCACGATCGCGGCAACCAGCAGCGGGGCCTGACGGCGCACGACGACCCAGAAGGACAGCACGACCGCGGCGGCGCCGGCCGGGAGCAGCCACGAGACGCCGGCGAGGCCGAACGCCTGCTGGGCCCAGCTCATGACGAGCTCGGGGAGCCACTCGTGCAGCCTCCACGGCTGCGTCGACATCGTGCTCCACGGGTCGGGGCCGCTGAACGACCACGTCTCGCGGAGCCGGTCGCCCGCGGCGATGTGCCAGAACGTGTCGGGGTCGTTGACGGGCTTGACCATGCGCAGCACGGTGAAGAAGACGACGAGGCCCGGGAGCAGCTGGCGCAGCAGCAGCGGGAGGGCGGACCGCCGGACGGTGTCAGCGGGCGCGGAGCCGTCGTCGGTGGCCGCGTCGGTGGCCGAGTCGGTGGCCGCGTCGGTGGCCGCCTCGGTCGCCCCGTGGGTCGTCGCGTCCGTCGCCGCGTCGGTTGCGGCGACTTCGCTCGTGTCGCTCGTCACCGCCCGATCATCCCCGTTCGCGCAGACGGTTGGGGCGTTTTGGGCGGATTGGCGCGGTGGGCGGCGACCAGCGCCCGGGCCGACCCCGTGCCGTCGTGGGAGGATTGCCGGACCCACCGACCACCTGGATCTCAGGGACCCTCCATGAACAAGCTCCTCTCCGGTGCGCTCGCACTGGTGCTGTCCGCCTCGATCGCAGGCTGCTCCAAGTCGCTCGACCAGGGTGCGACGACGACCTCCCCGACCGGCTCGTCCTCGAGCGTGACCACGCCTACCGACTCGATGTCGACCGGCACGGCCGATGATGCGGGCACCGCGACGGCGTCGGCCACCCGGCCGCCCATCGACCAGTCCACGCCGGAGGCGGCCATGACGTCGTGGCTCGGCTCCATGGTGGCCGGTGACGGCGCGGCAGTCTGCTCGCTCATGGCGGCGAACGGCAAGGCGATCACCAGCATCCCGGGGGCCGCAGCGGCCTGCGGCACGTCGATCACGCCGATGCTCGACCAGATCAAGGAGCTGGGAGCCGCCTTCCAGGGGCTGCAGATCAACGGGGCCACGGTGACGGGCAACAACGCCACCTTCGAGAGCGTGACGACCGAGCCGGCGCTCGCGGCCGACGTCGTCGCGAGCTTCAAGGCGGTCAAGATCGCCGGCAAGTGGTACATCACGCAGGGTTGAGCCCGGAAGGCCCGTGACGGCGGTGGCGCGCAGACGGTCCGGCGCGCGCCGGGCCGTCGACCTGCGTGTGTGATGATTTGGTCAGGACGTACGGGGCCGTGGTCCACGGACCCGGGAGGGAGTGTGTCGTGAAGGGTCGGGTTCTGGTCGTCGACGACGACCTCGCACTCGCCGAGATGCTCGGGATCGTGCTGCGCAACGAGGGGCTCGAGGTCACCCACGTGGCCGACGGCTCCGAGGCCGTGGGCGCGTTCCGCGAGTCGCGGCCCGACCTCGTGCTCCTCGACGTCATGCTCCCTGGCCTCGACGGGATGGAGGTGTGCCGCCGCATCCGCGCCGAGAGCGGTGTCCCGATCGTCATGCTGACGGCTCGCACCGACACCGTCGACGTCGTGGTGGGCCTCGAGTCCGGCGCGGACGACTACGTCGTCAAGCCCTTCAAGCCCCAGGAGCTCATCGCCCGGGTGCGCGCCCGCCTGCGTCGCGGTGACGAGCCGGCCCCCGAGAAGCTCTCGATCGGCGACCTCGAGATCGACGTCGCCGGGCACTCGGTCAAGCGCGACGGGCAGGCCCTGTCGCTCACGCCGCTGGAGTTCGACCTCCTCGTCGCGCTCGCCCGCAAGCCGTGGCAGGTCTTCACCCGTGAAGTGCTGCTCGAGCAGGTGTGGGGCTACCGCCACGCCGGCGACACGCGCCTCGTCAACGTCCACGTGCAGCGGCTGCGCTCGAAGATCGAGCACGACCCCGAGCGTCCCGAGATCGTCGTGACCGTCCGCGGCGTCGGCTACAAGGCCGGTCCGTCCTGAGATGAGCGAGCGCGCGGCCAGCAGCGGACTCGCGGGCCTCGCCTCGCGGGTGGGTTCGACGCTGCGAGGCTGGTGGCAGCGCGTGCTGCACCTCTGGCGGGCATCCCTCGGCTTCCGCGTCGTCGTCGTGACGATGCTGCTGGGCATCCTCGTCCTCACGGCCGTCGGCACCTACCTCTACGGCTCCATCGCCCAGAACCTCGTCGACAGCCGCCAGCGCATCGCGGTCGAGGACAGCCTGCGTGACGCCCAGAACGCCCAGGACCAGTTCGACTCCACCGACCAGACCGACACCGAGGCGAAGCTGACCCAGTTCGCCACGACGCTGATCAACTCCTACCGCCGCGATGCCGGCAACCAGACCCGTTACGTCGTGCTGACCCGGTCCGACGACAACACGTCGCCGTTCAACGTCCGGTCCATCGAGAGCGGCAGCGTGGGGCTGCGCTTCATCCCCGACGAGCTGCGGCGGCAGGTGGCGGCCCAGCCCGACCGGCAGCACCTGCAGGTCGCGACCATCGACGAGGGCAACGACACCATCTCGGCCGTCATCGTCGGGCAGACCGTCGTGCTGCCCGTCGCCGGCAACTACGGCCTCTACTTCATCTACCCGATGGACCGCGAGCGCGAGATCATCAGCTCGATCGGCAACACCTTCCTCGTCGGCGGCTTCGCCCTCATCGTGCTCATCGGCGCGATCGCCTTCGTCGTCACCCGTCTGGTCGCCGACCCCGTGCGGCGTGCGGCGGCGGTCGCCGAGCGCTTCGCCGAGGGCAACCTCAACGAGCGGATGCGGGCCAAGGGCGAGGACGACCTCGCCCGCCTGGGCAACTCGTTCAACGGCATGGCGGCCTCGATCCAGCAGCAGATCGCGCAGCTCGAGAACCTCTCCCGCGTCCAGCAGCGGTTCGTCTCCGACGTGTCGCACGAGCTGCGCACGCCGTTGACGACGATCCGCATGGCAGGCGACCTCATTCACGACTCCCGCGGCGACTTCGAGCCGACCGTCGCCCGTTCGGCCGAGCTGCTGCGCGGCGAGCTCGACCGGTTCGAGTCGCTGCTCAGCGACCTGCTCGAGATCTCACGCTTCGACGCCGGCGCGGCCGTGCTCGAGGTCGAGGCCAGCGACCTGCGGGCGTGCGTCGAGCGCGCCGTCGACGCCCACCGCACCCTGGCTGCCCGCAAGGGCACCCGGCTCGTCGTCAACACCCCGGCCGCGCCCGTCGTCGCCGACATGGACTCGCGCCGCATCGAGCGCATCCTGCGCAACCTCGTGTCCAACGCCATCGAGCACGGTGAGGGCAAGCCGGTGGAGGTGACGATCGGCTACAACGACACGGCCGTGGCGGTCACCGTGCGCGACCACGGCGTGGGTCTTCGCCCGGGGGAGGCCGCCCTCGTCTTCACCCGGTTCTGGCGGGCCGACCCTGCTCGCGCCCGCACGACAGGCGGCACCGGACTGGGGCTCGCCATCGCGCTGGAGGACGCCCGGCTGCACGCCGGCAGGCTCGAGGCCTGGGGCGCCCGCGGGGAGGGTTCCTGCTTCCGGCTGACTCTCCCGCGCAAGGCCGAGGCGACGATCACGAGCTCGCCCCTGCCGCTCAGCCCGCTCGCGGCCGAGGCCGCGCGGGCTGCCAGGGCGGCTGCCGCAGGAGGCGAGCCCGGGTCGGCGGCAGACGACGACACGATGCGCCTGCGGCGCATCACGGTGGAGCGCTCCCCGTGAGACACCGGCTCGTCGTCGCCCTGGCCGTGGTGGTCGCCCTCCTCCTCGCCGGGTGCGGCGGCCTGCCGACCACGGGCCCGGTGCTCGAGGGCCGGGTGCTCGGCGACGTCGTCAACGAGCCGGTGCGCGTCGTGGCGGTCGGCCCGGCCGCCGGGGCCAGCCAGGAGGCCGTCGTACGCGGCTTCCTCCGGGCGGGCGAGGACGCCGACGAGACCCACGCCACCGGCAAGAGCTTCCTCGCGCCCCAGTCGGTCGACCTGTGGCGCTGGTCCAGCTCCGACGTCATCATCTACGACGGCGACCTCTCCCTTCGTCAGGTCGACGACGACTCCGTCGAGGTCACGGCGGACGTGCTCGCGAAGCTGACTCCGGAGGGGCGGTACGTCGAGCAGCCGCCCGGGGTGCGCGCGCGGCTCACCGTGGGCCTGACGAAGGTCGGCGGGGAGTGGCGCATCGAGCTGCCCACCACCGGTTTCGGGCTGTGGCTCGACAACGACCAGTTCAACCGGGTCTTCGCCAACCGCTTCATCTACTACGTCAGCCGTTCCGGGCGCGCCCTCGTGCCCGACTCCCGCTGGTTCCCGAACGGCCCCCGCCTGGCCACGACTCTCGCGCGCGCCCAGCTGAGCGAGGTGCCTCCGTACCTCGACGGGGCCGTCAGCACCGGGGTCCCCGCCGGCACGGCCCTCGCCGTCAACGCCGTGCCCGTCTCCAACGGCAGGGCCCAGGTGAACCTGAGCAGCCAGGCCCTCTCGGCCGACCCGGCCAGCCGGTCGGCGATGTGGGCGCAGCTGACCAAGACGCTGAGCCAGGTGGCGTCGGTCGGCTCGGTCGCGCTCGCCGTCGACAACACTCCGCTCGAGCTGCCCGGAGGGGTGACGTCCGTCGCGTCTGCCTCCGAGCTCGGATACGAGGTCGTGTCGAAGGCTGCCCTCGACACGGCGCTGCTGCGGCGCGGTGACACGATCGGGCGCATCGACCCGCGCTACGTGCCAGACACCCAGACCGCCAAGCGACCCGACCTCAAGCCCAAGGACATCGACGTCGCGCGCATCCCCGACACGTGGCGCGACCTCGCCCTTTCGGGCGACGGCAAGCAGGTCGCAGCGGTGTCGGGCAACCGCAACGACCTCTCGATCTGGCGCGCGACCGAGCCGACCCGGGCGGTGCCGCCCTTCGCGACATCCCTCACCGGGCCGGTGTACGACCCTGCCGGCTACCTCTGGATCGCGGGCCGCGACGACTCGGGCGCCGACCGTGTCTTCGTGCTCGACTCGGTGTCGACCGACCCGAAGGCCGCCCCGAAGCCGGTGAGCACGCCGTGGCTCAAGGACCGGCGGGTCAAGACGCTCTCCATGTCGGCCGACGGCGCGCGGCTGCTCGTCGTCACGACCGACCGCAACGGCATCGACGAGCAGCTGGGGCTGAGCGGCGTCGTCCGGGCGGCCAACGAAGAGCCGCAGTCGCTGACGGCGCCCCTGCGGCAGGCCCAGTCGTTGACACGCATCCAGGACGCCACCTGGCTCGACCCGACGAGCTACGCGCTGCTCGGGCAGGTGCGCGGGAGCGACCCGATGCGACCGTGGCTCGCGACGATCGGGGCCGGCGTCGACGGGGTCCGCAGGGAGACCGGGCGCCTGGGCGCCGTCCCAGGCGCCGTGACCATCACGTCTGTGGGTGGCCCCCGCGGGCTCCTCATCATCACGAGCGACGACCGGGTGCTCGCGAGGGCCGGCTCCAACTGGCCGCCCATCGAGCAGGGCAGCGACGTCCTGGTCCCCGGCGGCTGAGCCAGACCTCCGGTCGGGCCCGTCGTCCACACCTGCGGTCTCCATGGTCGCTCCGTCCCCAGGCTCCGACAGCGACGCGCCGGTCGGAGTCCCAGCCGCTTGGCTGGCTGCATGATCCTGGGGAGAGACGACCGGCGCGACGCGATGACCGCCGGGCGAGCGGACGAGTGGGTCGAGCGCGGGCGCGAGCTGGCCGCGCGCCGGCTCGCGGCCGT
>JABFXB010000090.1 GCA_013361975.1 Dermatophilaceae bacterium | reverse complement strand
GCCCATCCTCTCGCTAGAATCCCGTGCTCGTGACCGACCGCTCCCTCTCGCTGCCCTTCGAGGCCGTCGCCCGAACCGTCCAGCAGCACGCGCAGGAGCTCGTCACGATCCGCCGCGACCTGCACGTCCACCCCGAGCTCGGCCGCGGCGAGGTCCGCACCACCGCCGTCGTCGCCGAGCGCCTCGAGCGCGCCGGCATCGGCGTGCGCCGGCTGCGCGGCACGGGTCTCGTCGCCGACCTCGGTGCCCCGAGGCCCGACCGCCGCATCGCGCTGCGGGCCGATCTCGACGCGCTGCCGATCCGTGAGCAGACGGGCCTGGAGTTCGCGTCGCAGACCGACGGCGTCAGCCACTCGTGCGGGCACGACGTGCACACGACCGTGCTGCTCGGCGCCGCCCTCGCGCTCAAGGCGACCGAGCAGCGGCTCGTCGACGCCGGCATCGGCGCGCGCCTGGTCTTCCAGCCCGCCGAGGAGCTCATGCCCGGTGGGGCCGAGGACGTCGTCGCGCAGGACGGCCTCGTCGGGGTCGACCGCATCTTCGCGCTGCACTGCGACCCCAACCTCGACGCGGGCCAGGTGGGCCTGCGGGTGGGCGCCATCACCGCGGCCGCCGACCAGGTCGAGGTGACGCTCTCGGGCCGCGGCGGCCACACGTCGCGCCCGCACCTGACCCAGGACCTCACGTACGCGCTCGCCAAGGTCGTCACGGACGTGCCGGCCGTGCTCTCGCGCCGTCTCGACCCCCGCGCGGGCGCCGCGCTCGTCTGGGGCTCGATCCACTCCGGTGGCGCGCACAACGTCATCCCGGCCTCGGGCAAGGTCGGCGGCACGCTGCGCATGCTCGACGCCGGCATCTGGGAGGGCGTCGAGCGCCTCCTCGAGGCCGTGGTGCACGAGGTCGTCAAGCCGTATGCCGTCCAGGCCGAGGTCACCATCACCAAGGGTGTGCCACCGGTCGTCAACGACGCCGGCTGCATCGACGCGCTCACCGCGGCGGTCACCGGCACGGGCGCCTTCGTGGCGCCGACCCCGCAGTCGCTCGGCGGCGAGGACTTCGCCTGGTACCTCACCCACATTCCGGGTGCGATGGCCCGCCTGGGCACCCGGTCGCCCGGCGGCCCGACCTACGACCTGCACCGCGGCGACCTCGTCATCGACGAGGCCGCGATCGTCGTCGGGGCGCGCACCCTGGCCGGTGTCGTGTTCTCCGCAGCGGCTCAGCTGGCCGGCACTCCGGCCCTCGGCGGCGTCTCTCCGCTGAGCGCGGTCGCGGATCGGTAACACTTCCTGCGACTTGCTCGGAGGGGCTCAGATCTTGTCGTGGCGGGGTCTACAGTTCCGTGCTATCTGGGCCGATGTCGTCGTCGGCCCGACGGACTGAAGGAGAGCGCCTTGCGTTCACATGTGAAGTTGAGTGCGGTCGTCGCGGCCGGACTGGTCGCCGCACTCGCTGGCTGTGGTGGGTCCACGGGCCCGTCCACCGGCTCCGGCGGCGGGGGCACCAACAGCGCCGCGTCGGGCGACTGCTCGAGCGCTGAGGTGTTCTGCGTCGGCCTCGTGACCGACGTCGGCAAGGTCGACGACAAGGGCTTCAACCAGGCCGCCTGGGAGGGCGTCGAGCAGGTCAAGGGCGAGCTGGGCGCGCAGACGAAGTTCGTCGAGACGACCGACCCCAAGGACTACGCGAAGAACATCAAGCAGTTCACCGACGCGAAGTACGACGTCATCGTCACGGTCGGCTTCCTCATGGGTGACGCGACCCGCGCCGCCGGCAAGCAGTACCCCAACACGAAGTTCATCGGCTTCGACCAGTTCCAGGCCGACCCGGTCGTCCCGAACGTCACCGGCCTGATCTTCCACGAGGACCAGGCGGGCTACGCCGCCGGCTACCTCGCCGGTCTCATGACGAAGTCGAACAAGATCGGCGTCGTCCTCGGCCAGGAGATCCCGCCGACCCAGGCGTACGCCGCCGGCTACGAGAACGGCGCCAAGGCCGCCAACCCGTCCGTCACGGTCTCGAAGGTCTACCACCCGGCCTCGAACACGGCCTTCAACGACCCCGTGTGGGGTGCCGGTGAGGCCAAGAAGATGCTCGCGCAGGGCGCGGACTTCATCTTCGGTGCCGGTGGCAACACGGGCAACGGCGCGCTCCAGGAGGCCGCGAAGACCGCGGGCGCCGGCGACAAGATCTTCTGCATCGGTGTCGACCTCGACCAGTGGGACACCCTGCCGGCCGCGCACCCGTGCCTCATCACCTCGGCCGAGAAGCACGAGAAGGACGGCATCGGCGAGCTGCTCAAGGCGATCAAGGGCAACACGATCAAGCCCGGCAACTTCTTCGGCACCGCCGGCATCTCGCCCTTCCACGACTTCGACAGCAAGGTCCCGGCCGACGTGAAGACGAAGGTCGCCGACATCGTCAAGAAGCTCGCGGACGGCTCGCAGGCCACCGGCTACAAGGCGGGCTGACCCGCAAGCGCATGACCCCTGACGGGGTGGGCACTAGAGTCCCGTCATGACGAAAGTCGAGCGGGTGCTCCACAGGGGCACCCGCTCGATGTCGTTCTGCGCCGGTGAGACGGCGTGCACCACAGACACAGGTCCAGACAAGGAGTCGAGAGGTCCGAGATGGCCGATCCGAGAGATGAGCCGTCAGGCGCCGACCAGGGCGTCGTGACCACGCAGCCGACCACTGAGGCGACGCCGCCGCCGGTCGTGCCCGAACGCGGCGCACCGCCGCCACCCACCGGAGTGCTGGGACTCCTCGTCCGGGAGCAGTCGATCATCGTGCCGCTCGTGGCCGTGGTCGCCGCGCTCCTCATCGGCGCGCTCCTCATCCGCGCGCAGGGCGTCAACCCGACGTACGCGTACCAGACGCTCTTCACCTACTCCTTCCTGACTGCCGACGGCCTGCAGGGCACGTTCGAGAAGATGGTGCCCCTGATCCTCTGTGGTCTGGCGGTCGTCATCCCGCTCCGCGTCGGACTGTTCAACATCGGCGCGCAGGGCCAGCTGATGGCGGGCGCCATCGCCGCCGCTGCCACCGCGCACGCCGTGCGCGAGGCGCCCGGCGTGATCATCGCCGTCGTCGCGATGGTGGCCGGCATCCTCTTCGGCGCCATGTGGGGCTCGATCGCCGGTGCACTCAAGGCGACCCGCGGCGTCCACGAGGTCATCTCGACGATCATGCTCAACTCGATCGCCGCAGGTCTCATCGACTACCTCGTCAACGGTCCGTTCAAGGACCCCTCCTCGCCCTACCCGGCCTCCTACTCCGCTCCCGACGCCTCGCGCTTCGTGCCGCTGGGCGTCGTGCCGATCGGCCTGCCGATCGCGCTGGTGCTCGCGGTCCTCGTCGCGTGGATGCTGCGTCGCACGACGCTCGGCTTCCAGTTCGAGACGATCGGCCGCAACCGTCACGCCGCCTCGTACGCCGGCATCAAGCTGAGCGGCATGATCGTCCTCGCGATGGCGATCGCCGGTGGCCTGGCCGGCCTCGCGGGCTCGGTCGAGTACCTCGAGATCGACCCCTACCGCTACCAGGACGGCATCGCCGGCTCGCTCGGCTTCGACGGCATCACCATCGCCCTGCTGGCCCGGTCCAACCCGCTCGGCACGATCCCGGCGGCACTGCTCGTCGGCGCGCTGCGGGCGGGCTCCTCCAACCTCAGCTTCAACACCGGCCTCCAGCCCGAGATCGTCGACATGCTCCTCGCGATCACGCTGCTGCTCGTGTCGCTCCCGATCATCGCCAAGCTGATCTTCCGTCGGCACACCGCCAAGTCGTCCGCTCTCGCGAGCAGCTGGGGGTCCTGACATGGAATGGCTCAAGCGCAACCAGGTCGCGGCCGGCTCGATCGTGGTGCTGCTGGTCGGTGCCTACGTCTTCTACGCGATCAACGACAACGTCGCGACGTCGATGTTCAAGGGGGCGTGGTTCTTCGCCGTGCCCCTCGTGCTCGGTGCCCTGACCGGTGTCGTCGGCGAGCGGTCCGGTGTCGTCAACATCGGCATCGAGGGCCAGATGCTCGTGGCCGCCTTCGCGGCGTTCTTCTCCGCGGCGGCCAGCGGCTCCCTCGTCGTCGGCATCCTCGTCGGCATGCTCTCGGGCATCGTCATGGGGGCCTTCCTGTCCCTGACCACGGTCAAGGGCCTGATGGACCAGATCATCGCCGGTGTCGTCATCAACATCGTCGCCACCGGCCTGACGTCCTTCTTCTACCGGCCGGGCAAGGTGCTCTCGTCGAACATGCCGCAGTGGGACATCCCGCTGCTCTCGCAGATCCCGCTCATCGGTGACGTGTTCTTCCAGACCGGCCCGATCGCGCTCTTCGCCCTGATCTCGGTGCCGGTCGTGCACTTCGCGCTGTTCCGCACGCGCTGGGGTCTGCGCACCCGTTCGATCGGCGAGTACCCCTCGGCGGCCGACACCGCCGGCATCGACGTCATCCGCATGCGGCTCGTCAACGTCACCATCGGCGGCATCTTCGCCGGCGCCGCAGGCGCGTTCCTCTCGATGGAGGCGACGGCCGGCTTCGAGCGCGGCATGACCGCCGGACGAGGCTTCCTCGCCCTCGCCATCCTCATCTTCGGCGGTTGGCGACCGCTGCGCGTCTTCGCGGCAGCGCTGTTCTTCGGCTTCACCAACGCGCTCGCCTCGCAGCTGCAGGGCGTCATCAGCATCCCGCAGCAGTTCATCACCCTCCTGCCCTACCTCCTGACCCTCATCGTGCTGGCGGTCGCCGCCGGCCGCGTGCGGGCACCGGGAGCCGTCGGGCAGCCGTTCGTGAAGGGAGAGGGCTCATGAGCGACCAGCCGACCGCAACGGTCCATTCATCGGCCCAGTCGTCCGCCGAGCCCGCCGAGCCCGCCGAGCGCGAGGCCGAGCGCCTGCTCGACATCGCAGGGCTGTCGAAGTCCTACGGCACGGTCCGCGCCAACCGCGACATCAGCCTGCACGTCCGACGGGGCGAGATCGTGGCCCTGCTCGGTGAGAACGGTGCCGGAAAGTCGACCCTGGTCAAGCAGATCTTCGGCCTGGTCAAGCCCGACGAGGGCACGATCACGATCAAGGGTGACGCCTCGCCGGTCAGGGACCCCCGCGACGCGATCCGCCGAGGCATCGGCATGGTCCACCAGCACTTCCAGCTGGTGCCCGTCATGACGGTGGCCGAGAACATGATCCTCGGCCACGAGACGACGAGCCGCGGAGTCCTCGACATCGAGGGGGCCCGCAAGCTCGTGCGCGAGCTGTCGGCCAAGCACGGCCTCAAGGTCGACCCCGACGCCGAGATCGAGGACCTCCCCGTCGGCACCCAGCAGCGCGTCGAGATCCTCAAGGCGCTCTCGCGCCGGGTCGACCTCCTCATCCTCGACGAGCCGACCGCCGTGCTCACCCCGCAGGAGACCGACGAGCTGCTCTCGGTCATGAAGGAGCTCGCCGCGGGCGGCACCTCGATCGTGTTCATCACCCACAAGCTGCGCGAGGTGCTCGCGGCGGCCGACCGCGTCTACGTGCTGCGCCAGGGCGCGGTCGTCGGCGAGGTCGCCACGTCCGACACCGACGCGCGCGGGCTGGCCACGATGATGGTCGGCCGCGACGTCGTGCTCCGCGTCGACAAGGACGAGGCGAAGCCCGGCCGCGACGTGCTGTCGATCAAGGACCTCGTCGTGCTCGACGACCGCAACCTGCGGGCCGTCGACGGCTTCACGCTCGACGTGCGCGCCGGCGAGATCGTCGGCGTGGCCGGTGTCGAGGGCAACGGCCAGCGCGAGCTCGTCGAGGCGATCGCGGGCATGCGGCCGCCCCAGTCGGGCAGCATCAACCTGCTCGGCAAGGACATCACCCGGGCCAACCCGCGCGACACGCACGTCGCGGGCGTCGGGCACATCCCCGAGGACCGCGAGCGGCACGGCCTCGTCGCCTCCTACTCGATCGCCGACAACCTCGTGCTCAACCGGTTCTCGGAGAAGCCGTTCGCCAACGGGTTCGTGCGCGACTTCGACGAGGTGCGCAAGAACGCCGAGGCCCTCTTCCAGGAGTTCGACATCCGCGCCGCGGGCGTGGGCGCCCGTGCCGGCTCGCTCTCCGGCGGCAACAAGCAGAAGGTCGTCGTCGCGCGCGAGATGAGCTTCGGACCCAAGCTCCTCATGGCGGCGCAGCCCACGCGTGGCGTCGACGTCGGCTCCATCGAGTTCATCCACCGCCGCATCGTCGCCGCCCGCGACGAGGGCGCCGCGGTGCTGCTCGTCTCGGCCGAGCTCGACGAGGTGCTCTCGCTCGCCGACCGCATCGCCGTCATCCACGGCGGCAAGGTCGTCGCCGAGATGCCCGGCGGCGACGTCGACCGCACCGAGATCGGCCGGCTCATGGCAGGTGACCACTAGGTGCCTGCAGCGTCCGACGGAGCCATCAGCGGCGCTTCCGAGCCCGAGACCCCTGAGGCCGAGACCTCCGAGCCGTATGCCGCCGAGCCCGCTCGGCGGCATACGGCGGAGGTGCGGGTCGAGTGGGAAGCGCTGCGGCGGCGTGCGGTCGAGCTCATGGAGCGCGCCTACGCGCCCTACTCGCACTTCCGCGTCGGTGTGGCCGGACTCGTCGACGACGGTCGCGTGGTGGCCGGGTGCAACGTCGAGAACGCCGCCTACGGGGTGACGCTCTGCGCCGAGTGCGGCATGGTCTCCGAGCTGCACGCCACCGGGGGTGGACGGCTCACCGCCGTCTACTGCGTCGGCGGTGACGGCCAGGCGCTCATGCCGTGCGGGCGGTGCCGGCAGCTGCTGTGGGAGAACGGCGGTCCGGACTGCCTGCTCATGACGCCCGAGGGCGTGCTCCCGATGTCGGCCGTGCTGCCCCAGGCGTTCGGTCCCGACAACCTGCGTCACGCCGAGGGCTGAACGCGGCGGTCCGCGGTCGCGCCGTGCCGGCGCTGGGACATGATGGTCCGGTGAGCGAAGCCTTCGATGCCGTAGACGTCATTTCCGCCAAGCGCGACCGGGCCGAGCTGTCCGACGGCCAGATCGACTGGGTCATCGACGCCTACACCCGTGGGGTCGTCGCGGAGGAGCAGATGTCCGCTCTCGCGATGGCCATCTACCTCAACGGCATGAACGCCCGCGAGATCGCGCGATGGGCCGACGCCATGATCCGCTCGGGCGAGCGGCTCGACTTCTCGGGACTGTCGCGCCCGACGAGCGACAAGCACTCGACCGGGGGAGTGGGCGACAAGATCACCCTGCCCCTCGCGCCCATCGTGGCCGCGTGCGGTGTCGCAGTCCCGCAGCTGTCAGGGCGGGGACTCGGGCACACGGGTGGCACGCTCGACAAGCTCGAGGCGATCCCCGGGTGGCGTGCCGACCTCACGAACGAGCAGATGATGCGACAGCTCGAGGACGTCGGAGCCGTCATCTGTGCCGCCGGGTCGGGCCTCGCGCCCGCGGACAAGAAGCTGTACGCGTTGCGTGACGTCACGGGCACCGTGTCGTGCGTGCCCCTCATCGCCACCTCGATCATGAGCAAGAAGATCGCCGAGGGCACGGGCTCGCTCGTGCTCGACGTCAAGGTCGGCTCCGGAGCGTTCATGAAGGAGCTCGGCCAGGCTCGCGAGCTGGCCGAGACCATGGTGCGGCTCGGCAAGGACGCCGGCGTCCACACCGTCGCGCTCCTCACCAACATGGAGACACCGCTCGGTCTGACCGCGGGCAACGCCCTCGAGGTGCGCGAGTCGGTCGAGGTGCTCGCCGGCGGGGGACCCGGCGACGTCGTGGAGCTGACCCTCGCCCTGGCCCGCGAGATGGTGGCCGGCGCCGGCAAGGACGACGTCGACCCCGCCGACGTGCTCGCCGACGGCCGCGCCATGGACGTCTGGCGCCGCATGGTCAAGGCCCAGGGGGGCGACCCCGGCGCCGAGCTGCCGACGGCCAGGGAGACGCACGACGTGCTCGCCCCCGCCGACGGCGTCCTCGTCCAGCTCGACGCCCTTGCCGTGGGCGTCGCGGCCTGGCGCCTCGGCGCCGGCCGAGCGCGCAAGGAGGACCCGGTCCAGGCGGGCGCCGGCGTGGAGCTGCACCACAAGCCCGGCGCCACGGTGCGTGGGGGCGAGCCGCTCATGACGCTGCACACCGACGAGCCGGAGCGCTTCGCCCGTGCGCTCGAGGCGCTCGAGGGCGGCTTCACCATCGCCCCCGAGGGCTCGCGCCCCGACCTCCCCCCGATCGTCATCGACCGGGTGTCCTGAACGACGTCTGCGCAGGTCAGCGGCCTGGAGCATCGGTCACCACTGCGGTCGACAGGGCGGATTTGTGTTTTCGTCGGGGGGCCGGTTAGTGTTCTCTTCGTCAGCCCGACAGGGAGGAACGGACGCCACCGCGTAGCGAGTGATCGTGAGGCGAAGTTGGCCGGTCCC
>JABFXB010000436.1 GCA_013361975.1 Dermatophilaceae bacterium | reverse complement strand
CCTGGGCCGACATGCTCTGCACCATCGCGGGCATCCCGCCCCTGCCTGACGGGGTCGTCCCCCTCCCGGGGCAGCGCCGGTGACGGCTGAGCCCGACGCGCCCGCCGCCGACCTCGACATCGACACCGACGTCGCCGTTGACCTCGTCCCGCTGACCCACCCTCGAGACGGTGTGCCCGACGTCGTCGTCGAGGAGCGCGACCTGATGCGGGCGGCCGAGGCCATCGCCCGCGGCACGGGCCCGGTCGGCATCGACGCCGAGCGTGCCTCCGGCTACCGCTACGGCCAGAAGGCCTACCTCGTCCAGATCCGGCGCGAGGGCTCCGGAACGTGGCTCATCGACCCCATCGCGTGTCCCGACCTCTCCCCTCTGGGCGAGGCCATCGGCGACGCCGAGTGGATCCTGCACGCCGCCACGCAGGACCTCCCCTGCCTCGCCGAGGTCGGGCTGCGCCCCCGGGCGCTCTTCGACACCGAGCTCGGTGGCCGTCTGGCCGGGCTGCCCCGCGTCGGGCTCGGGGCGATGGTCGAGCACTACCTCGGTCTCCAGCTCGCCAAGGAGCACTCGGCGGTCGACTGGTCGGCTCGCCCGCTCCCCGAGCCCTGGCTGCGGTATGCCGCCCTCGACGTCGAGGTGCTCGTCGACCTGCGCGACGCGGTGGCGGCCGAGCTGGCCGCGCAGGGCAAGGCCGCCTGGGCCGCCGAGGAGTTCGACCACCTGCTCGACTTCACCGGTCCCGAGCCGCGCGTCGACCCCTGGCGCCGCACGTCGGGCATGCACAAGGTGCGCGGCCGTCGCGGGCTCGCCATCGTGCGCGAGCTGTGGCTGTGGCGTGACGCCCTGGCGCAGCAGCGTGACACCTCGCCCGGTCGCGTGCTGCCCGATGCCGCCATCAGCGAGATCGCGCTGGCCAACCAGCGCGCGACGAGACCGCCGCGCACCGTCGGATCCGCCGAGCCGCGCCTGGCCCGGTCGGTGCGTCGCCACCAGGAGGCGATCATCGAGGTCGTCACCCGAGCCCTCGCGCTGCCCGAGGCCGACCTCCCGGCCGTCTCCCTGCCCCCCACCGGTCCGCCGCCGCCGAAGGCCTGGGCCGACCGCGACCCGGTCGCCGCCGGACGTCTGGCCCGGGCCCGTGAGCTGCTCGGCGCCGTGTCCCAGGAGCTGTCGGTGCCCGTCGAGAACCTCCTGACCCCCGACCTGCTGCGCCGGTTCCTCTGGGAGGGCCCGGCTGCGCCGGCGACCGCGGAGGTCGCCGAGGCCCTGTCGGCGCTGGGTGCCCGCCGGTGGCAGACCACGATCTGCGCGCCGCTGATCTCGCTGGCGTGCAGCGAGAACCCGCCCGCCTGAGCCGGGTGAGGATGGTCACCCCGACGCCCGTTGGCCCGCAAGTTACTCGAAAGTAGTATGAGGCGTCGCGCTTCCTAGCGCCCTCCCACCGACCCTCGAACCCCTGGAGGCACCCGTGCCCCGCGCACTCAATGAGGTCGTCTTCGTCGACGGCGTCCGCACGCCGTTCGGCAAGGCGGGCGACAAGGGCATGTACGCCCAGACCCGCGCCGACGACCTCGTCATCCGGTGCATCCGCGAGCTGCTGCACCGCAACCCGTCCCTGCCGAAGGACCGCGTCGAGGAGGTCGCCATCGCCGCGACCACCCAGATCGGCGACCAGGGCCTCACGCTGGGGCGCACCGCGGCGCTGCTCTCGGGGCTCCCGAACACGACCCCCGGCTACTCGGTCGACCGCATGTGCGCGGGCGCCATGACCGCCGTGACCAACACGGCGAGCTCCATCGCGTTCGGCGCCTACGACGTCGCGATCGCCGGCGGCGTCGAGCACATGGGCCGCCACCCGATGGGTGAGGGCGTCGACCCGAACCCGCGCATCGTCGCCGAGAAGATCGTCGACCCCGACGCGCTCGTCATGGGCAAGACCGCCGAGAACCTCCACGACCGCTTCCCGCAGCTGACCAAGGAGCGCTCCGACGCGTTCGCCGTCGGCAGCCAGGACAAGCTCGCCAAGGCGTATGCCGACGGCAAGATCCAGCGCGACCTCGTCACCGTCGCCACCCGCCATGCCGAGCAGGGCTGGGGCATCGCCTCGGCCGACGAGCCGCCCCGGCCGGGCACGACGGTCGAGGACCTCGGCCAGCTCAAGACGCCGTTCCGGGCGCACGGCAACGTCACCGCGGGCAACGCGGCCGGCCTCAACGACGGCGCCACGGCCTGCCTGCTCGCCTCCGAGCAGGCCGCCACCGAGCTCGGCCTGCCGGTCCGGATGCGCCTGGTGTCCTTCTCGTTCGTCGGCGTCGAACCCGAGGTGATGGGCGTCGGACCGGTCCCCGCCACCGAGAAGGCCCTCGCCAAGGCCGGGCTCACGATCGACGACATCGGCCTCTTCGAGCTCAACGAGGCCTTCGCGGTGCAGGTGCTGGCCTTCCTCGACCACTTCGGGATCGCCGACGACGACCGCCGGGTCAACGAGTACGGCGGCGCCATCGCCACCGGTCACCCGCTCGCGAGCTCTGGCGTGCGCCTCATGACCCAGCTGGCGCGCCAGTTCGAAGAGCACCCCGAGGTGCGCTACGGCCTGACCGCCATGTGCATCGGCATCGGCATGGGCGGTGCCGTCATCTGGGAGAACCCGCACCACGCCGACTACTCCCCCACCGCCACCGCCGGCACGACCGAGGAGACCGCCAAGTGAGCGCCCCCACCACCGAGAAGGCAACGGCTGCTGCGAACTTCGGGAGCGAGGTGGTCACCCGTACGCCCGTGCGCGACGTCGCCCTGCCCGGCGGGGCGGGCACCCTCGCGCTCATCACGCTCGACAACGGCTTCGACCACACCAAGCCCAACACGTTCGGTCCCCAGTCGATCGCGGGGCTGGCCGACACCGTCGCCCGCCTGCGCGAGCGCGCCGAGCGCGGCGAGATCAACGCCGTCGCCGTCACCGGCAAGCCGTTCATCTTCGCGGTCGGCGCCGACCTCACCGGCGTGCCGTTCATCCAGTCGCGCGACCAGGCGCTCGAGATCGCCCGAGCCGGCCATGCGGCATACGCGGCGTTCTCCGACCTTCCCGTCCCGACCTTTGCCTTCGTCAACGGCGCCGCGATGGGCGGCGGCGTCGAGCTGGCGCTGTCGGCCACCTACCGGACCATGAGCGCAGGAGTGCCCGCCGTCGCCCTGCCGGAGGTGTTCCTCGGCCTCGTGCCCGGCTGGGGCGGGTGCTGGATGCTGCCGAACCTCGTGGGCATCGAGAAGGCCGTCACGGTCGTCATCGAGAACCCCCTGAGCCAGAACCGGATGCTCAAGGGCGTCGACGCGTACCGGCTCGGCATGGCCGACGCCCTGTTCGAGCCGGCCGACTTCCTCGAGGAGTCCGTCGCCTGGGCCGCCCGGGTCCTCACGGGCGAGGTCGTCGTCGAGCGCCCGGAGGTCGACCGCGACGAGACGGTCTGGGACGCTGCGGTCGCCAATGCCAGGGGGCTCGCCGACGTGAAGACCGGACGACAGGCCAGGAGTCCGTATGCCGCCCTCGACCTGCTCGCCGCGGCTCGCACCGCGACCCGAGAGGAGGGTTTCGCGGCCGAGGACGAGGTGCTCGCCGACCTGCTCATGAGTGACGAGCTGCGGGCCGGCCTCTACGCGTTCGACCTCGTGCAGAAGCGCGCCAAGCGTCCGGCCGGTGCCCCCGACAAGGCGCTCGCCCGCAAGGTGACCAAGGTCGGCATCGTCGGCGCCGGGCTCATGGCGAGCCAGCTCGCGCTGCTGTTCATCCAGCGGCTGCAGGTGCCGGTCGTGCTCACCGACATCGACGACGACCGCGTGGCCAAGGGCGTCGGCTACGTCCACGCCGAGCTCGAGAAGCTCGCCGGCAAGGGGCGCCTCAACCCCGACAGGCTGAACCGCTACAAGGCCCTCGTCACGGGTTCGACGAGCAAGGACGGCTTCGCCGACGCCGACTTCGTCATCGAGGCCGTCTTCGAGGAGATGTCGGTCAAGCAGCAGGTCTTCGCCGAGGTCGAGGCCGTGGTGTCTCCGGAGTGCGTGCTCGCGACCAACACCTCGAGCCTGTCGATCGCCGAGATGGCCGCGAAGCTCGAGCACCCCGAGCGAGTGGTCGGCTTCCACTTCTTCAACCCGGTCGCGGTCATGCCGCTGCTCGAGGTCATCCCGGGCGAGCGCACCGACGACGCGACCCTCGCGACGGCCTTCGCCGTCGGCAAGGCGCTGAAGAAGACGTGCATCCGCGCCGCGGACCGGCCGTCCTTCATCGTCAACCGGCTCCTCGGCCGCTTCATGGGCGAGGCCGCCAAGATCCTCGACGAGGGCACCCCGATCGAGGTCGTCGACCGGGCCTTCGCCGGGCTCGCCCCGATGCCGCCCTTCGTGCTCATCGGCCTGGTCGGGCCGGCGATCGCGCTGCACAACGGCGAGACGCTCGTTCGGGCGTTCCCCGATCGCTTCTACGCCTCGCCGACACTTCAGCGGATCGTGGCGGCCGGCAAGCGCGGCTTCTACGACCTCAGCTCGGGCCGACCGGTGCTCGACCCCGAGGTGGCCGAGCTCATCGAGAAGCCCGCCGAGCCGGTCGTGCTGGAGCTCGCACAGGTGCGCCAGCGAGTGCTGACCGTGCTTGCCGATGAGGCGCGCCGCATGCTCGACGAGGGCGTCGCCCAAGCGCCGATGGACGTCGACCTCGCGATGATCACCGGCGCCGGCTTCCAGTTCTGGAACGGCGGCATCACGCCTCTGCTCGACCGCACCGGCGTCGCCGAGGCCGTCACCGGCTCGCGGTTCCTGCCGAGCGGGGTCGCGAACGCGCCCGCCTGACGATAGACGTCGACAGGGGCCTCCGCACTCGATGCACGGCATCGCGGGAGGCCCCTGTCCGCGTCAGGGAAGCAGGTGCGCCCGGAGCCCGCGCTCGACGAAGGCTGTGTACTGCTCGGGGGTCCACTCCCCCTCGCTCACGAGTCTCTCGTAGAACGTCGTGTAGAGCAGCAGCACGTCGCGCGCCTGCTGCGCGGTCACGTCGTGGCGCAGGTAGCCGCCGTCGACGAGGTACGCAGCGTTGTGCTCCATGCGTGATGCCCGCTCGCGCTCGATCTCGGCGTACAGCTCGGCGGCCTCGCGATCGACGAGGGCCGCCCGCTCGATGAGCCGGTGCACGGGGTCCCCGACCGCCCCCACCTCGGTCGCGAGGCGCGCCCAGTTGCGAATGATGGCGGCTCCGTCCGCAGCATGACGAGACCCGGCATCGCTGCGACGTTCGGCATGGGCCGTGCCGGAGCCGGCGAGGGCCTGGTCCCACACTGCCCTGAGCAGGCCGGCTTTCGTGCCGAACCACTTGTAGACGCTCTCGACGGACACGCTTGCGTCGCTCGCCACCTCGGACACCGTCGTCTCGGTGAACCCGTGCGCCAGGAAGCGCGCGCGTGCTGCGCCGACGACGGCGTTGCGTCGCTCGGCCGCACGGGCCCGGCGCCCCGACGCGTCGTAGCGGCGCGGAGGCCGAGGACGGGGCGCGGCCGGGCCCTTGACCGACGGCGACATGAGGAGCACCCTAGCAATTGGATACATACAACTGTATCGAATATGAGGGAGGCACCATGGACACGAGTCGTACTCCCGCCCACGTCCTGGACCGGATCGTCATCGCGACGAACGCGCACGACCTCGACGGGCTCGTCAGCTGCTTCGCCGCGGACTACCGGCTGAGCGACCCCGTCCATCCGGCCAGGTCGTTCGTCGGCGCGGCTCAGGTGCGCCGCAACTGGGCCACGATGTTCGAGGCCGTGCCGGACCTGCGCCTGGAGGTCGAGGACCGCGCCGTCACCGACACCGGCTTCTGGCTCGAGGCGACCCAGCTCGGGGTTCGACACGACGGCGTGCGCATCAAGGCCAGGACGGTGTTCATCGCCAAGGTCGGCGACGGGCTGATCCGCAGCGCGCACATGTATGCCGCGCCGGTCGAGGAGGGTGGCCCCGGCATCGACGCCGTCTTCGCCGCCATGGCGGGGCGGGTGCCGTCATGATCACCGTCGTGGGCGGCACCGGCCGGCTGGGACGGCTGGTGTGCGCACGGCTGGTGGCGGATGGGCGACCCGTCCGTGTGGTCGGCCGGCGGATGCCGAGCACGCCGGTGCCCGACGCCGAGTTCGTGGCGGCCGACGTCCGCGCCGGCGAGACCCTGGCTCCTGCCTTGGCCGACTCGAGCGTCGTCGTCTCTGCCGTGCACGGCATGGACCCGAACGCCGGCGAGTCGCCTTCCGACGTGGACCGGGACGGCAACCGCAACCTCATCGGCGCGGCACGCGCCGTGGGAGCAGCAGTCGTGCTCGTCTCCGTCATCGGGGCCCGGCCCGACCACCCGATCGAGCTGTTCCGGATGAAGGCGGCCGCGGAGGCCGGCCTGCGTGACGGGGGCGGCGACCCACCCGACTGGACGATCGTGCGCGCGTCCGCCTTCGCCGAGATGTGGCTCGACCTCTTCCGCTCGACGGCGGGCGCCTCCGGCGTACCGCGGGTCCTCGGACCCGGTCGCAACCCGGTGAACTTCGTGTCGGTCGACGACGTCGCCGTCGCGGTGGCGCGAGCGTGCGTCGATCCCGGCCTCCGGGGCCGCACGATCGAGGTCGCCGGCGAGGACCTCAGCGAGACCGACCTCGCGGCGCTCGTGACACCGCCCGGTCGTCGGCCGGGGCACGTCCCGGCCGCCGCGGTCTGGGCCCTGGGCTCCGTGCTGCGCCCCTTCCGTCCGAGCCTCGCTCGGGTGGCACGGCAGACTCTGACCATGGAGCGCGTCCCACTCGCCACCGATCCCGGGCCGGGACACGCGGAGCATCCCTGGTTACCCTTGACGCCGATCCGGTCCTTGGTCCAGATGTAGGACCGACCCGGCGCGCCGATGTGCATGTATCTCATATATGAGTTAGCCTCGCGTCGTGCCGAAGACCTATCTGACTCGCATCGGAACCCTCATCCGCGACGCCCGTCGCCACAAGGGCATGACCCAGTCGGACCTCGCCGAGCTGCTCGGCACGTCCCAGAGCGCCGTCACGCGCATCGAGCAGGGCAAGCAGAACCTCAGCCTCGACATGCTCGCGAAGATCGGCGACGCCCTCGACTCCGAGTTCGTCTCGCTCGGCCACTCCGGTCCCCAGCACCTGCGGATCGTCGGCGGTCAGAAGCTCACCGGCTCCATCGACGTCAAGACCTCGAAGAACGCGGCTGTCGCACTGCTCTGCGCGTCCTTGCTCAACCGTGGGCGCACGACGCTGCGCAACCTCGCCCGCATCGAGGAGGTCAACCGCATCCTCGAGGTGCTCGCCTCGATCGGCGTGCGCACGCGCTGGCTGCCCGACAGCAGCGACCTCGAGATCATCCCGCCGGCGGAGCTCAACCTCGACGACATCGACGTCGCGGCCGCACGGCGCACCCGCACCGTCATCATGTTCCTCGGGCCCTTGCTGCACGAGCACGAGTCCTTCCAGCTGCCGTATGCCGGCGGCTGCGACCTCGGCACCCGCACCGTCGAGCCGCACCTGAGTGCGCTCCGGTCGTTCGGCCTCGAGGTCACCGCGACCCACGGCTTCTACGAGGCCCGCTCGGACAGGTCGATCAACCCCGAGCGCGCCATCGTGCTCACCGAGCGCGGCGACACGGTGACCGAGAACGTCCTCATGGCCGCGGCCCGCCACGCCGGCACGACCATCATCCGCAACGCGAGCCCCAACTACATGGTCCAGGACCTCTGCTTCTTCCTCGAGAAGCTCGGCGTGCGCATCGAGGGCATCGGCACGACCACCCTGACGGTGACCGGGCTCGCCGAGATCGACGTCGACGTCGAGTACGCCCCGAGCGAGGACCCCATCGAGGCGATGAGCCTCATCGCGGCCGCGGTCGTCACGGACTCCTCGATCACGATCCGGCGTGTGCCGATCGAGTTCATCGAGATCGAGCTTGCGACCCTCGACGGCATGGGGATGAAGTACAACCTCACGGGCGAGTACGTGTCGGCCAACGGCAAGACCCGCCTCGTCGACATCACGACGATCCCGGGCCCGCTCAAGGCGCCGACCGACAAGATCCACCCGATGCCCTTCCCCGGCCTCAACATCGACAACCTGCCGTTCTTCGCCCTGATCGGTGCGGTGGCCGAGGGCAGCACGATGATCCACGACTGGGTCTACGAGAACCGGGCCATCTACCTCACCGAGCTCACCAAGGTCGGCGCCCGCGTGCAGCTGCTCGACCCGCACCGCGTCATCGTCGACGGACCCACCCGGTGGCGTGCTGCCGAGGTCATGTGCCCGCCGGCCCTGCGCCCGGGCGTCGTCGTGCTGCTCGCGATGCTGGCCGCACCGGGCACGTCGGTGCTGCGCAACGTCTACGTCATCAACCGCGGCTACGAGGA
>JABFXB010000375.1 GCA_013361975.1 Dermatophilaceae bacterium | reverse complement strand
GCCGCTGACCGAGGTCTTCGCCCGGCTGGGGCTGCGTCGGGAGGGGTCCACGGCGATCGACGTCGAGGCCGTGCGAACGGCGGACGACGTGACCGTGGCCGCCCTGGCCACGGCTGTCTGCGGTGTGCTGTCAGCCGCCGTCGCGATCGCCGACCCGGAGATGGTCGTCCTGGGCGGCGCGTGGGGACGTGACACGCGCTTCGTCGCCGAGCTGTCTCGTCAGGTCGGTGGGCTGCCACGTCCGGTGCGCCTGGTGCCCGCCCGTGTCGGCCCGGAGCCACCGCTGACCGGTGCGCGGTCGGCCGCGCTCGAGCAGCTGCGTGACGTCATCGTCGCCGACGCTCGTGAGCCGGTTGCCCGGTAGCCGCAGCACTGCCGGGCGCCGTCAGCTCGCCGTCTCCGTCAGGTCGGGTCCGGGACCGGTCGTCGCGATGAAGTCGCGCAGCAGGTCGGCGAACCGCTCGGGGTCGTCGAGGTGGGGGAAGTGGCCGGCGCCCTGGAACAGCTCGACCCGGCAGCCCGGGATCGCCTCCTTGGCCCGCGCAGCATGCCCGGACGGGATGACCATGTCGTCCGTGCCCCAGATGACGAGCACGGGCAGGCCCACGAGGTCGGGCAGGTACTCGCGAGCCGTCACCGTCTGGCCCCGGGCGTCCATGACCGCGCGCGTCGTCGTGAGGAACGCCCGCCTGCTCTCGGCGTCGCTCAGCCTCGCGAAACCGTCCCAGGCTGCGCGCATGTCGTGGCTGGCCCGCCAGCCCGCGCGCGCCATCGCCCGGCCGATCGTCTCGACCCGACCACGCACCCACCCTGAGGCGAGAGCCGGCAGCACCCACTCGGCGCCGGGCAGCGTGACGGCCCGCAGCGCCGGGTTGACCTCCCGGCCCAGGCCGCCGCTGCCGACGAGCACGAGGCGTTCGACCCGCTCCGGGAAGAGGTAGCAGAACTCGAGGGAGATGCCGCCGCCGAGCGAGTGCCCCACGAGGGTCACCCGGTCGATGCCGAGGCGGTCGATGAGGTCACGCAGCGTCGCCGCGTGGGTGGCCAGCGAGTAGTCGCCGTTCGTGTTGGCCGAGGCGCCGTGGCCGAAGAGGTCGGGCACGACGACACGGTGCCGGTCGTCGAGCCGGTCGACCAGCTGCCCCCAGCTCGCGTGCGACCCGAGCAGACCGTGGACGAAGAGGATCGTCGCACCGGCTCCGCTGTCGACGTACGACAGGGCGTGCCCGTGCAGCGAGATCACCTGCGGCTGTAACGCGCTCACGACACCCCCTCGCGTCCGCAACCCCCGCTTCGAGGTTAACGCCGCGAGGCGGCCCCCATGACCGGAATCGAGCGTGGTGCCCCTCACGCTGCCTTGGGGCCGCACTCGAAGGCCCGCAGGGCCTTCGGCGGCCCTCGACGACCGGGCCGACACGCCTTCGCAGATGGTCCTGTGAATCTCACGGTGCAGTGGCTACGCTGCGTGGCCGCAGGTCGCAGTGGGATAACGGTTCGGTATCTGCACGGCCGTCATTTCACGGAAGGTGCCGATTGCCCCTTCAAACCTGCACTGGTGTGCGTTAGCGTCCCACCGACGCGTCGACGTTGCGGAACATCTTCCGTACACCGGGGCCGTCGTCGAAGAACGTCCCGCCGTGCAGCATGGCGTGGGCGAGATCAGAGGAGGATCCACCTCGTGTCCGAGATCAAGCGGGACGTGGAGTTCGGTGCCGGCACCGCCCAGGAGACCCTGGCGCCGGAGCCGGGTGCCACCCAGGAGAAGGCGATCACGGGTCGTACGCCGTGGCAGCTGGCGCGGGCGCGACTGCGCCGCGACAAGATCACCATGGTGGTCCTCGCCGTGGTGGCGCTGGCGATCGTCCTCGCCATCCTGGCGCCGATCCTCTCGATCATCGGTGTGCTCGACCCCGAGACCTTCCACCCCGAGCTCATCGACGGCAACACGGGCGGGCTGCCCCTCGACGGCGGCGGCGGGCTCTCCCTGCAGCACCCGCTGGGCGTCGAGCCCGGCACGGGTCGCGACGTCCTGTCCCGCATCGCCCTCGGCATGACGTTCTCGATGACCGTCGCCCTGAGCGCCACGCTCATCACCGTCGTGCTCGGCACCGTGATGGGCCTCGTGGCCGGTCTCCTCGGCGGCAAGACCGACTTCTTCATCAGCCGCATCATCGACATGGTCCTGTCGTTCCCGGTCACCCTGATGCTCCTGGCGCTCTCCGGGATGTTCATCGACATCATCACCAAGGCCGGCGTCCCGGCCGGCAACCCCAGCAACGGCGCCTACATCGTGCTGGTGCTCGGCCTGTTCGGCTGGCCCACCATCGCGCGCATCATCCGCGGACAG
This sequence comes from Dermatophilaceae bacterium, assembly GCA_013361975.1. Classification (GTDB taxonomy): domain Bacteria; phylum Actinomycetota; class Actinomycetes; order Actinomycetales; family Dermatophilaceae; genus Terrabacter. The sequence goes on along the minus strand of JABFXB010000375.1, from coordinate 6,169 downwards.
GTGCTCTCCCTGCGCGAGCGAGAGTTCATCGAGGCCGCGCGCAGCCTGGGCGCCTCGAACCGGCGCATCTACTTCAAGGAGCTGCTGCCCAACCTCTGGGCTCCGTTGCTCGTCTACGGCACGCTCGTCATGCCCGCGTACATCTCGGCCGAGGCCGCGCTGAGCTTCCTCGGCGTCGGCATCAAGCCGCCCACGCCGACGCTCGGCAACCTGCTGACCTACTCGGTCAACTACGCCGCCGCCGACGTCACATTCTTCCTGTTCCCCGCCATCGCGATCGCCATCCTCGTGCTCTCGTTCAACCTCATGGGCGACGGGCTGCGGGACGCGCTCGACCCGAAGGCGGATCGGTGACCCACCCGGCCTGCGCGTGCAGGGCCGGGACCAGGAAATTCCCTCGGCGATCGTCTGGGGGCTACAGCGCCGTAACAACGGTGCGTTCAGAGAAGGAGAGGGAATGACCATCAGCAGAAGGACGACGGCCCTCGCGGTCCTCGCTGTGACCTCGGTCCTCAGCGTCGCCGCGTGTGGCGGTGGGGGAGGCACGACCGGTGGCTCCGGCAACGGGTCCACGGGTTCGGCTGCCGCCGGCTCCAAGGGCGGCACCGTCTTCTGGCTCACGAAGCGGCCTGCCGAGCACCTCGACCCGCAGCGCACCTACATCGGTCGCGACCTTTCGATCGAGAACCGCCTGTTCTACCGCGACCTCGTGTCGTTCCCGGTGGGCAAGCAGGGCGAGGAGGCCACCAAGCCGGTGGCCGACCTCGCCACCGACACCGGGCAGTCCAGCGAGGGCGGCAAGGTCTGGAAGTTCACGCTGCGGGACGGCGTGAAGTGGCAGGACGGCAAGGACATCACGTGTGAGGACCTCAAGTACGGGTTCTCCCGTGGGTTCGCGACCGACGTCATCACGGGTGGGCCGAACTACCAGCTCGGCTACCTCGACGTCCCGAACAAGGACGGTCTGCCGACCTACAACGGCCCGTACAAGAAGGCCGCCCAGGCGGACTTCGACAAGGCCGTGACGTGTGAGGGCAAGACGATCACGTACCACTTCAACAAGCCGTGGGCCGACTTCCCGCTCGCGATCGCCTCGCTCCGCTCCTTCTCGCCCTACCGGGCCGACCAGGACAAGGGCGACAAGTCCAACTACGCGGTATTCAGCAGCGGCCCCTACATGCTCCAGGGCACGTGGCAGAAGGGCAAGGGCGGCACGTTCGTGCGCAACACGAACTACGACCCGAAGACCGACCAGACCGGCCGCAAGGCACTCCCGGACAAGGTCGTCATCACCGAGGGTCTCACCAACGAGATCATCAACCAGCGACTCATCGCCGACTCGGGTGAGGACAAGTTCGCCGTCACCGACCGCGCGATCCCGGGTTCGATGTACTCGCAGGTCGACTCCAACCCGACCGTCAAGGACCGTTCGACGCTGGTGAACTCGCCGTTCACCGACTACCTGCTGCCGAACTTCAACTCGGACGTCATGAAGAACCCGAAGGTTCGCCAGGCGCTCGCGATGGCGACGGACAAGACGGCCTACATCACCGCCCTCGGTGGCGACAAGGCGGCCACGCCGTCGAAGTCGATCGTCAACCCGGAGCTCCCGGGCTACCAGCCCAACCCGGCCTTCACGGCTCCCGACTCCGGTGACACGGCCGCGGCCAAGAAGCTCCTCGAGGAGGCCGGCGTCCCGCTCCCGGTCAAGATCAAGTACACGTACAGCGGCGGCACGCCGACGTCGGACAACTCGGCTGCTGCCCTCAAGCAGGGCTGGGACAAGGCGGGCTTCTCCACGACGCTCGACCCGCTGACCGACACGTACTACGACGTGATCCAGAACCCGAACACGAAGTCGGACGTGTACTGGGGTGGCTGGGGTGCTGACTGGCCCTCTGCCGCGACGGTGACGGCTCCGCTGTTCGACTCCGTCCTCAACGGTGTCGGCACGAACCCGAAGTCGAACGGTCAGGACTACGGCAACTACGCGAGCGACACGGTGAACAAGCTGTTCAACCAGGCCCGCAACGCCGCGACCACCGACGAGGCCAACTCCCTCTACCAGCAGGCCGACGTGCAGCTGGGCAAGGACACGGCGTACATCCCGCTGTCGGTGACGAAGTTCTACTACCTGCACGGCTCCGGCGTCACCGGCTACGCGCAGAGCGCCGCCAGCAACGGATACCCGGACCTGGGTTCCATCGGCGCCAAGCAGTGACGCTCGTCCAGCGGTAGTACCAAACCGCACGAAGCGTGGTGGGGGCCCGCCAGGGCCCCCACCACCTGTGCGAAGAGGGTCTCCCCGGCACAACCCGACCCCGTTAGGGTGGATCAACCATGTTTGCTTACGTCGTCCGGCGCATCTTCGTCGGCGCCATCATGCTCGTCGTCATGAGCCTGGTGACGTACCTGCTGTTCTTCGCGGCTCCGTCGGATCCCGCGCGGTTCACCTGCGGCAAGAACTGCTCGCCCGAGCTCATCGAGCAGAACCGCAAGGCGTTGGGCTATGACAAGCCTGTCTTCGTCCAGTACGGCCAGTTCCTCAAGGGCGTCTTCGTGGGTCGCGAGTTCCCGGACGACCCCGAGCTCAAGAAGTCCGCTCCCGAGACCATCGCCGAGTGCCCGGCGCCGTGCCTCGGCTACTCGCCGCTCCAGAGCGACACCGTGTCCTCACTCATAGCCACGGCGGCGCCCGTCTCCATCTCGCTGGCGCTGGCGGCCTTCATCCTGTGGATGGTGCTCGGCATATCGGGCGGCGTCATAGCCGCCTTGTACAAGGGGCGCTTGATAGACCGGGCGCTCGTCGGGAGCGCCCTGATCGTGTACTCCTTCCCGACCTTCTTCATCGGTCTGTCGCTCTACATCTTCGTGGCCATCAAGTGGCAGCTGACACCGATACCCGTCTACACCTCGATCAGTGACGGCGGCATCGGTCCCTGGTTGTACGGCCTCTTCCTGCCCTCCTTGACCCTGGCGCTCATCTACATCGCCGGCTACATCCGCCTCACTCGGGCGTTCGTGCTCGAGTCGATGGGCGAGGACTACATCCGCACGGCCCGCGCCAAGGGTCTGACGCAGCGGCGCATCCTCGGCAAGCACACGATGCGAGCGGCCCTCACCCCGATCGCGACCGTGGCGGGTCTCGACCTCGGTGGCCTGCTCGCGGGAGCGATCATCACCGAGACCGTGTTCAACTACAACGGGTTGGGCAAGCTGGCGGTCCAGGCGGCGACCACCTACGACCTGCCGACCACGGTGGGCATCGTCATCGTCGCGGCCACCTTCATCATCACCGCCAACATCGTGGTCGACGTGCTGTACGCGGTGATCGACCCGCGGGTCAAGTACTCCTGATCGACCAGCTCGAGAGATTGGACACCATATGAGCACGTGGGCCTCCGCGGACCCCGTCAGCTCCGGCGCGCTCCTCGCGGTGCGCGACCTCAAGGTCACGTTCCCCACGGAGGACGGCCTGGTCAAGGCCGTCGACGGGCTGACCTTCGACCTCCGTGCCGGCGAGACGCTGGGCATCGTGGGTGAGTCCGGATCGGGCAAATCGGTCACCAGCCAAGCGATCATGGGTCTGCACCGCGGCTCCCGCGCGAAGGTGGAGGGGCAGATCGTCTTCGACGGTCGCGACCTGCTCAAGATCGTCGACGACGACCTGCGCCGCATGCGCGGTCGCGACATCGCGATGATCTTCCAGGACCCACTGTCGGCCCTGCACCCGTACTACACGGTCGGCAACCAGATCGTCGAGGCGTACCGCATCCACAACGACGTGTCGAAGGCGGCCGCCCGCGCGCACGTCATCGACATGCTCGACCGGGTCGGCATCCCGAACCCGCAGAAGCGCATCGACCAGTACCCGCACGAGTTCTCGGGCGGCATGCGCCAGCGCGCCATGATCGCGATGGCGCTGGTCAACAGCCCCCGGCTGATCATCGCCGATGAGCCCACCACGGCACTGGACGTGACCGTGCAGGCGCAGATCCTGAACCTGCTCGTCGACCTGCAGAAGGAGTTCGGCTCCTCGATCATCATCATCACGCACGACCTCGGCGTCGTCGCCGAGCTCGCCGACAACATCATGGTGATGTACGGCGGCAAGGCGGTCGAGGGCTCCAGCGCGGACGAGATCTTCTACGAGGCCGAGCACCCGTACACGTGGGGTCTGCTCCAGTCGATGCCGCGGATCGACGCAGTCAAGCAGGCGCGTCTGCAGCCGATCGCCGGCAACCCGCCGTCGCTCATCAATCCGCCGTCCGGCTGCGCGTTCCACCCCAGGTGCGCCTTCCGCGACGACGAGCGCCTCGGCTGCTCGAGCGTGGTGCCGCGGTTCGAGATCTCCGACGAGCACCCGACGCGCTGTCTCATCCCCCAGGCCGAGCGTCGCGCCATCTTCCAGACCCAGATCGAGACCAGGACGGCATGATGACCGACCTTCCCACGTCGGGCCGCACGCCCGACGACGAGCCCGCGGCTGCGTCGACCTCGACCGCGACGTCGACTCCCAGCTCGGCACCCACCTCGACGCCCACCTCGACACCTACCGCGACGCCGCCCTCGGCTCATGACGCCTCCCGTGACCGCACGAGCGGCGCTTCGGGCGGCCGCCGGTTCTCGCGGCGCCGCAAGGCCGCCGACGACGACGTGGCGCTCGGTGAGGTGATCCTCGAGGTCACCGACCTCAAGAAGCACTTCCCGATGCACACCTCCGGCATCATCCGCCGTGCTGCCGACCCGGTGAAGGCCGTCGACGGCATCTCGTTCTCGGTGCGCAAGGGCGAGACCCTCGGACTCGTGGGCGAGTCCGGGTGCGGCAAGTCGACGGCAGGGCGCACGCTGCTCCAGCTGCTGCAGCCCACGAGCGGGTCGATCCGCTACAAGGGCAAGGACGTCACGAACGCCGATCCGAAGGAGCTGCGCAAGCTCCGCAACGAGATGCAGATGGTCTTCCAGGACCCCTACGGCTCCCTCAACCCACGTCAGACCGTCGGCACGATCATCGCCGCACCGTTCCACATCCAGGGCATCAAGCCCGAGGGTGGCATCAAGGCCGAGGTGCAGCGGCTCATGGAGCGCGTGGGCCTCAACCCGGAGCACTACAACCGCTTCCCGCACGAGTTCTCCGGCGGCCAGCGGCAGCGCATCGGCATCGCGCGCGCCGTGGCGCTGCGTCCGAAGGTCATCGTCTGCGACGAGCCGGTGTCGGCCCTCGACGTCTCGATCCAGGCGCAGGTCGTCAACCTCCTCGAGGACCTGCAGGACGAGTTCGAGCTGACCTACGTCTTCGTCGCCCACGACCTCGCCGTGATCCGGCACATCAGCGACCGAGTCGCCGTCATGTACCTCGGCAAGATCATGGAGCTCGCGACCCGCGACGAGCTGTACGAGAACCCGCTGCACCCGTACACGCAGGCGCTCCTGTCGGCCGTCCCGATCCCGGACCCCCGCCGCGAGAACAAGCGCGAGCGCATCCTGCTCAAGGGTGACCTGCCGTCGCCGATCAACCCGCCGAGCGGCTGCGTCTTCCACACTCGGTGCCCGCGGTACCGAGAGGACCTGAGCGAGGCCGAGCGCACCCGCTGCACCACCGAGGTGCCGGTCATCCAGGGTGAGGAGGACCACCGGGTGGCCTGCCACTTCGCGGGCCCGCCCAAGGTCGACGTCATCTGACCGAGGCCTGCAGGTCTCCGGACCGAGTCCGGACGAGAGACGCTGCCCGCACCCGAGGGTGCCGGCAGCGTCTCTCTGTCAGGTGCGGTTCCAGGTGCCGGTCGTGCCGAGTCAGGTGTCGGTCTCGTCCTCGAACGTGCCCAGGACGCGCTCGAGGAGGTCTTCCATCGTGACGAGGCCGACGGGCCCGGAAGGGCCGTCGACGATGACGAGCTGGGCGTGCCCGTTGCGCATCAGCGACACGGTGTCGAGCAGCGAGAGCCCCTGGTCGACGTGCAGCACCGGCGTGGTCACGGTGGTGACCGGGGCCTGCGCTGCCGCCCGCACGATGTCGCGCACGTGCGCGATGCCGGTCGGCGTGTCGCCCTCGCGCACGACGAGCCGAGAGCGGCCGGTGTCGCGCGAGACGGCCTCGGCCTCGGCACACGTGGCGGTGGTCGGCACGCCGACGGTCTGGTCGATGGGCACGAGGACCTCGGTCAGCGGG
>JABFXB010000386.1 GCA_013361975.1 Dermatophilaceae bacterium | reverse complement strand
GGTGCTCGGTCGATCCGCACACGGGGCAGGGGTCGCCGGTGGTGAGGGAGAGCCCGAGCTCGCCGGCGATCCCCTCGATGCGAGCCCGCCGCAGCCCTGCGAGCGCGGTCTCGGCAGCCGCCACCGCCGACAGCGCGTCGGCAGCGGTGGCCTCGTGCGCCGGGACCCGCCCCACGGCAGTCGCGTGCGCGAGCGCGGCCTCGAGTCGCTCCCTCGCCCGCTCGCCCTCCACGGTGCGCCCGTCGACCAGCGCGGCCAGCCGCCGCGCCTCGGTGAGGGCCTCCTCGTGGGTGCTGATGGTCACCGGCAGCGCCTCGAGCTCGGACGTCACTGCGGCGACCGCGCGCCGGATGCCGTCACGCTTCTCGGCCAGGCGTCGCTGCTCGGCCAGCCGCGACCCGAGGGCGGCCTCGACCGTGATCGCACCCGTGAACGAGCCGACGACCTCTCGCGCCTGAGCCGCCGCCTCGCGCAGGGCGACCGGGTCACGGTCGCGCAGCGCCGGCTCCACGTGCTCACGCGCCTTCGCGAGCGCCGAGTCGGCTCTCTTCAGGGCGGCCTCGGAGAGGGCCAGCGTGCGCACCGCACCGGCGACCGGTCGCGCCTGCTGCGCGCGGGCCACCTCCTGGCGCAGGTGGGTGAAGCGCACGGCCTGCTTGCCGAGGTCGTGCTCCTGCTGCTGGAGAGCGAGTAGCCGCTCGCGGCGCTGCATGCGCAGGCGGGCGTCGCTCACCATGTCGGCCATCTGCTTGTGGGTCTCGATGGCCTCACGGCTCGCCTTGCCGGCGTGCCGCTCACGCGTGGTCAGCTCGTCGACGACCTGCGCCAGCTCGGCCTCGAGGGCGTCGGGCGCGGTGCGGCTCAGCGCTTCGAGCACGTCGCGGCGCTCGGTCTCCAGGCCTGCCGAGACCGCGAGCGCGTGCACGGCCAGACGGATCTCGTCGACCGCCGACTGACGACGCGCCTGGGCGGCCTTGCCGGCCTCGACGATCTCGTCCTGGACGCGGCGGAAGAAGGCCGTGCCGAAGACCTTCTCGAGCAGCTTGCCCTTGTCTTCGGACCTCGCCCGCAGGAACGTCGCGAACTCGCCCTGAGGGAGGATCACCGTCTGGACGAACTGGTCGCGCGTGAGCCCCACGGCCCGGGTGATCTCGTCGTCGCAGTCGCCGATGTTGGTCGAGAGCAGCTCGCCGCCCGTGAGGTCGTCGGGGGTCTGCAGCCGCCACAGCTTGATCGTCGGCTGCTGCACGGTGCTTCCGGTGCCGCGGGACTTGGGACGCTCGAAGCGGGGTGTGCGCTGCACGCGGTAGATGCCCGACTGGGTCTCGAAGACGAGCACGACGACGGGCACGGTGCGCGGGTCGGCGTGGTGCGAGTGGATGCGTTCGACGTCGGCCGATGCCTGGGCGACCTTGCCGTAGAGGGCGAAGGTGATGGCGTCGATGATGGTCGACTTGCCGGAGCCGGTGGGGCCCTCGAGCAGGAAGAGGCCGGCGCGTCCGACGGTGGTGAAGTCGATGACCTCGGTGCCGGCATACGGCCCGATGGCCGTCATCGAGAGGTGGTGCAGCTGCACGTCACGCCACCTCCTGGGACTCGGCCTTGTGCTGGGCGACGACGGCGGCCTCGTAGCCGGCCTCGAAGACGTCGACCTCGCCGCCGCTCGCCTCGGTCTTGGTGACGTAGGCGATGAAGTCGGATCCGAGCTCGCGCGGGTCGCGTTCGCTGACGACGGTGGTGCCGCCGCGGCGCTCCACGGCGCCCTCGGGCTCGTGGAAAACCTGCAGCGCGTGGGGGAAGCGTGACTTGAGCCGGTCCATGAGGGAGTCGGGCCGCACCCGGTCGGTGACGGTCACCCGCACCCACGCGTCCTCGGCGGGCGTGTGCTCGGGTGCCTCGAGCAGCTCGTCGAGCCGGCCCCGCAGCGTTGCCATCGCCCGCGGCTGCGCGATCGCGACGGGTGTGACCCGCGCCGGGCCGGAGGCGTCGAGGTCGACGACGAGAACGACCTTCTCGTGGTCCTGCTCGGAGAAGGAGTAGCGCAGCGGCGAGCCCGAGTAGCGCACGACCGAGCCGTCGGCCGAGTCGGGCGCCTGTGGCCCGTGCAGGTGCCCGAGCGCGGCGTAGTCGATGCCGGCGAAGACGGTGCCCGCCACTCGGTCGACGCCGCCGACCATGATCGAGCGCTCGGAGTCGCTCGGCTCGGCGCCCGCGACGAACGCGTGCGCGAGCACCACCGAACGCACGCCCGGACGGTCGGCGAGCTCGGCGCGGATGCGCCCGACCGCGGCCCCGACGACGGCCTGGTGCGACCTCGGCAGCGGCTCGCCGGCCCCCGCCAGCGCAACTCGCGCGTGGTCGGGGTCGAGGTAGGGGATGCCGTAGATCGCCGCGCGCACACCGTCACTGCCCTCGAGCAGGACGGGCAGGTCGAGCTGCCCGAGGTCGGTGACCATGCGGATGCGGTCGCGGAAGAGCCCCGAGCCGTAGCCGAGACGGATGGCGGAGTCGTGGTTGCCCGACGTGACGACGACGGTGGTGACGGCAGAGAGCCGAGACAGCGTCCACTCGAACAGCTGCACCGACTCGACGGGCGGGACGCCGCGGTCGTAGACATCGCCCGCGACGAGCACGGCGTCGACGGGGATGCCGTCAGGCGGCGACTCGACGAGCTCGCAGATGCGCTCCAGCACAGCCGTCTGCGCCCCGTGGAGGTTCACGCCGTGGAGCGTGCGCCCGAGGTGCCAGTCGGAGGTGTGGAGCAACCGCATGCCACGACGGTAGGACCCGCCGCCGACAGCATCGAAGCCGACACCCCGGTATGCCGTGAGCCCGCCCTCCGGGTGCAGGGCGGGCCCAGGCACGCGGCGGGGTCGGACCTCAGTCGCTCTTGATGAAGCTGAGGATCATCGACACGAAGGTGACGATGAGCGCCCCGAGGACGGCGTCCCAGAAGAAGTGGTCGATGTGGAACGCCAGGTTGAGCTTGCCGGCGAGCCAGGAGGTGAGCTCGAGCATCAGCGCGTTGACGATGAAGACGAACAGTCCCAGCGTCAGGATGATGAAGGGCAACGACAGCAGCTTCGCGACGGGCCGGATGAAGGCGTTCACGACGCCGAAGATCAGGGCGACGAGCAGGACGGTCAAGAAGATGTTGCCCGCGCGGCCCTCGCCGAACGTGATGCCCGGGATGGCCCACGCGGCGATCCACAGAGCGACGGCATTGATCACCGTCTGCAGCGCGAAGTTGATGAGCATGCGCTCAGTGTTCCACGGCGGCAGGCGAGTCCGCGGGCAGGCCGGGGTGCTCGTCACCGGGGATGCGCGGCTGGAACATCGAGTTGAGCCGGAGCAGGTCGGGGTCGACCATCTTGAGCGAGCCGATGGCGTCGGCCACCGGCACCCGCTCGATCTTGCCCTTCTGCAGGGCGACCATCTGACCCCAGGCGCCGTCGAGCGCGGCCTCGACCGCGGCGACGCCGAAGCGGGTGCCGAGCACGCGGTCGAACGCCACGGGCGAGCCGCCGCGCTGGATGTGCCCGAGCGCCGTCATGCGGCTCTCGATGCCGGTGCGGCCCTGGATCTCACGGGCGAGGATCGAGCCGATGCCGCCGAGGATCTGGTGGCCGTACTTGTCGACCTCGGGTGCGGGAATGTCGATCGTGCCCTCCTTGGGAAGGGCGCCCTCGGCGACGACGACGATGGTCGCGAAGCGGCCCTTCTTGTGGCGGTGGACGATCCGCTCGCAGACCTCGTCGATGTCGAACGGCTCCTCGGGCACGAGGGTGATCGCGGCGCCGCCGGCGAGGCCCGACCAGATGGCGATGTGCCCGACGTGGCGCCCCATCACCTCGACGACGAGCACGCGGTGGTGCGACTCGGCGGTGGTGTGGAGGCGGTCGATGGCGTCGGTGCAGATCTGCACGGCCGTCTGGAAGCCGAAGGTCATCTCGGTGAGGGAGATGTCGTTGTCGATGGTCTTCGGCACGCCGATGACCGGGAACCCGTTCTCGTGCAGGCGGTTGACGACGCCCATCGAGCCCTCGCCACCGATGCCGATGATGGCGTCGAGGCCGTGCCGGTCGTACGCCTTGCGCACGCGCTTGAGGCCGTCCTCGTGGGCGAACGGCTGGTCGCGGGACGTGCCGAGGATGGTGCCGCCGAGGGGGAGGATGCCGCGACAACGGTCGACGTCGAGGATCTCGTAGTCGTTGTCCATGACCCCGCGCCACGCGTTGCGGAAGCCGATGACGGTGCTGTCGTAGGTGACCTCGGCGGCGCGGGTCGCGCCGCGGATGACGGCGTTGAGGCCGGGACAGTCCCCGCCCCCGGTGAGAATGCCGATGCGCATTGAGTGGACTTTCGGAGAGTGGGCAGCAAACAGGGTGTCGTGGCGGCGCTGACGCGACGATGTGAGCCTAGCCACAGAGGTGGCGCCGCGTCAGTCCTGCGTCCATGGGCCGGTCGCCGCCGTGGACACTGCCTCTACAGTTCGGGTATGAGCGACACGGCCGAGCACCCCTCAGAGCACCCCTCAGAGCACCCCGATGTCAATCCCGCCGTCCGGCTCCGTGAGGTCCTGGCGCAGATGCCCGACTACAAGCCGGGCAAGCCCGCGGCCGCACCTGCGGGCGTGACGGCCTACAAGCTGTCGTCGAACGAGAACCCGTACGGCCCCCTGCCTTCGGTCCTCTCCGCCATCGACGGCGCTGCCGCGTCGGTCAACCGCTACCCCGACATGGCCGTGACCGCCCTGACCCAGCGCCTCGCGAAGGCCCTCGACGTGCCCGCCGAGTGCCTGGCGACCGGCACCGGCTCGGTCGCGGTGCTGGCCCAGATCGTCAACGCCGCCTGCGATGCGGGAGACGAGGTCGTCTTCGCGTGGCGCTCCTTCGAGGCCTACCCCATCGTCACGCAGCTCGCCGGCGCGAAGCCCGTCATGGTCGGTCTCGACGAGCAGGCTCGCCACCGGCTCGACGCGATGTTCGCGGCGATCACCGACCGCACCCGCGTCGTGCTCGTGTGCACTCCGAACAACCCGACCGGGCCGTGCGTGCACCAGGACGAGCTCGAGGCCTTCCTCGACAAGGTGCCGAGCGACGTCATCGTCGTGGTCGACGAGGCGTACGTCGAGTTCGTCCGCGACCCCTACGCCGTACGCGGTCTCGACGTCTGGCGCCACCGCCCCAACGTCGTCGTGCTGCGCACCTTCTCGAAGGCGTACGGCCTCGCCGGTCTTCGCGTCGGGTATGCCGTCGCGCACCCCCCCGTCGCCGCCGCCCTTCGCAAGACGGCCACTCCCTTCGGCGTGAACTCGATCGCGCAGGCCGCTGCGATCGCCTCGCTCGACGCGTTCGACGAGCTGAACGAGCGGGTCGAGACGATCGTCGCTGAGCGGCACCGCGTGGTCACGGCGCTCGCCGACCAGGGGTGGAAGCTGCCGCAGTCCGACGCGAACTTCGTCTGGTTCCCGCTGGGTGCCGACTCCACCGCCTTCTCGCAGGCGTGCGAGGAGGCCGGCCTCATGGTGCGCCAGTACGGCGACGACGGCGTGCGGGTCACGATCGGCGAGCCGGAGGCGAACTCCCGTCTCGTGGAGGTCGCGGGACGTTTCGGGGCACGCTGATCGAGGCGAGAATGGACTGAGCCGCGACGGGCGCGGCACCGAGAGGAAGCGATGGCGCTCCTGCGCGAACGGGTCCCGGCCGGCGTGGCCGCTCTCGTCGGCGTGGCCCTCGCCGCCCCGTCCGTCGTCGCGCCCACCTGGCGGCTGACCACGCTCGACAGCGAGCGTGGTCTGGTGCTCTTCGACCAGCAGGACTGGGGCTGGGGGCGCTCGCAGGTGCTCGGCCCAGGGGGTGGGGTCGTGCAGGACCTCCAGAACCCGTTCGGTCTCGTCCTCCTCGTCGGGCTGCTGGCCCTCACGGCCGCAGGAGCGGTCGCGTGGGTCGTGACGGCCTCGGCCTGGACCGCCGCGGCACCGGTGGCGTCGGCGACGCTGCTCGGGCGGCTGGCCACGACCGTCTCCGAGCGTCACGGTCGGGCGGTGCGCGACGACGTGCACGGGCTGGCCGCGACCGGCAGCTCGACCACGGCGGGCGCCCTCGAGTCTCTTGCCGCCGTCGTGCTCTGCGTCGCGGTCGTGCTCATGGTGCTGACCCTCGCCCACTGGCATGTGCCGTCCGCCTGGGTCGCGTGGCTGCGCCGGCTCGTCGACCGGCGGGCTGCCGTGACGGAGGGGCGCGCGCCGGCCGGTGGCCGGCCGTCCACGATCACGAGCCGACCCGAGGGCGAGCACCTGTCCGGCCCCGCCGTGGGGCTCGGCGATGCCGATCGGGAACGGCGATGACGCGGCCGACCGGGACCGGGTGGGCGGGCCGTCCGCCCTGCAGTGTGGGTGGACGGGTCTAGCGTGCGGTCATGGACATGAAGCTGGAGCTGGTGGCCGTGCCCGTGACCGATGTCGACCGGGCCAAGGAGTTCTACGTCGAGAAGGTCGGGTTCAACGCCGACCACGACCACACCGTGAGCGACGACGTCCGTTTCGTGCAGCTGACCCCGCCCGGGTCGGCCTGCTCGATCGCCATCGGCAAGGGGCTGACCGAGATCGTGCCCGGGGGTCTCGACAACCTGCAGATGGTCGTCGCCGACGCCGACGCCGTGCGTGCCGAGCTCGTCGGTCGGGGTGTCGAGGCGTCCGAGGTCGACGAGCAGCCGTGGGGTCGTTTCGTCTACTTCACCGACCCCGACGGCAACAAGTGGTCCCTGCAGCAGCTGCCCGCCTGGTCGGCGGACCGGTAGGCCCGCCCGATGTCGGCCCGGCGGCATACCTTCGGGGCATGCTCACCGCCGTCGCCGTCTCGGGGTACCGGTCGCTGCGCGACGTCGTCGTGCCGCTCCACGGGCTCGACGTCGTCACGGGCGCCAACGGCAGCGGAAAGTCGAGCCTCTACCGCTCCCTGCGCCTGCTCGCCGGCTGCGGCCGGGGTGACGTCATCGGAACGCTCGCGCGCGAGGGTGGTCTCCAGTCGGCGCTCTGGGCCGGGCCGGCCACCCTCGGCGGCGCCCGCGAACGGGGTCACGCCGTCCAGGGCACCCGGCGCAAGGGACCGATCAGCCTCCAGCTCGGTTTCGCGTCCGACGACTTCGGCTACCTCGTCGACCTCGGCCTGCCGCAGCAGGCCTCGGGTGCGGACGCCGGCTCCCCGTCTGCCTTCCTCCGCGACCCCGAGATCAAGCGCGAGGTCGTGTGGTCGGGGCCGGTGATGCGCCCCGGGTCGGTGCTCGTGCGCCGGCGGTGGGGCGTCGTCGAGACCCGCTCGGCGGTCGGCAGCGACGACGAGTGGGGAGGGGGCTGGGGCGGCGAGGAAGACGACGAGTCCTCCGAGTGGGAGTCCGACCCCGTGGAGGCGCCCGGTGCACGCATCGGGTCGCGTGCGGCCTACCGCGACCCCGGGCCCGCCGCAGGGTCGGCCCCTCGGCCCGCAGACCGCGCCCGGCGAGCGCGCCCGGGCTGGACCGAGCTGACCCGGTCGCTGCGGCCCTGGGAGAGCATGCTCACCGAGCTCGCCGACCCCGAGCGGGCACCCGAGCTGCTGCGCGTGCGGCGGATGATCAGGGGCTGGCGCTTCTACGACAGCTTCCGCGCCGACTCCGGGGCGCCGGCTCGTACGCCGCAGGTCGGCACCCGCACGCCGGTCCTCGCCGACGACGGCCGCGACCTCGCTGCGGCGCTCCAGACGATCCGCGAGCAGGGCGGCCGCGAGCTCGACCGGGCCGTTGCCGACGCCTTCGACGGGGCCATCCTCGACGTCACCGTCGACGGCGGTCGCTTCGACGTCGCCCTGCACCAGCCGGGCATGCTGCGCCCGCTTTCCGGTGCGGAGCTCTCCGACGGCACGCTGCGCTACCTGCTGCTCGTCGCCGCGCTGCTCACGCCGGACCCGCCGCCCCTCATGGTGCTCAACGAGCCAGAGACCTCGCTGCACCCCGAGCTGTTGGCACCGCTCGCCCGCCTCATCCGCGCCGCCGCAGAGCGCAGCCAGGTCATGGTCGTCTCCCACTCCCGGTCACTCATCGACGAGCTGGGCGTCGCCGACCCTGACGACGATGACGAGATCCCCGTCGGCCTCGGCTCACCCGCCCGCGGCATCACCTTGGTCAAGGATCTCGGTGAGACGTTCGTGCAGGGCCAGGGCCTGCTCACGACCCCTGCGTGGTCGTGGGGCACCCGACGGTGACGCGACGTCCCGACTGGGCGGCCCGGCGGCATACGTGCTCGGCAACGTCCACGACGGTCGTTCGACCGTCCCGCATTGTGAGATTCGCGGGGCTCTCCGGTAAGTTCCGGGTCGAGGACCAAGCACGTGTCCGTCGTCACGAACGGCGGCTCGGCGCCCCCCAGAAGCCGACAGCGGGTGACCCCCGTTTGCGGGCCGAACGAGTAGGCCGGTCTCACCGGCAAAGGAGCCCCACGTGAGCGACAAGGTTGTCGCCGAGCTGCAGGAGCCGACCCCCGCGGTCGGCGACGGTGGCCCGGACATGATCCAG
>JABFXB010000132.1 GCA_013361975.1 Dermatophilaceae bacterium | reverse complement strand
GCCACCGACAAGGCCGGCAACGTGACCGTCTCCGACCCGGTCTCGACGACGGTGGCCAACAACTTCACGGTCGTGCTGTCCGACCCGGGCAGCTACGTCCACGGCACCGTCACGCTGACAGGTGCCATCTACGGCGGCGGGTCCCTCGTCTACGCGACGACCATCGAGTATGCCGTCAGCGGCAGCACGACCTGGAAGACGCTGCCGATGTGCTCCCCCGCCACGGCCGGGCAGACGTTCAGCTGCACCTGGAACACGACCGGGCTCGCCAGCGGCACCTACGACCTGCGTGCCACGGCCACCTCGGGCAAGACGAGCGGCACCTCGCTCGCCGTCACCGACGTCGTCGTCGACAACGTCGCCCCCGCCGTCACGATGACCGACCCCGGCGCGACCCTGAGCGGCACCGTCACGCTCGGCGCCACCTCGACCGACGCCGACTCGGGCGTCAGCCAGGTCGTCATCCAGTACGCCGCCACGGGCACCACCTCCTGGACGACGGCCTGCACCATCGGCACCTCGCCGTTCACGTGCCGCTTCGACACGACCAAGCTCGCGAACGGCAGGTACGACTTCCGCGCCGTCTCGACCGACAACGCCGGCAACACCGCGACGTCCGCCTCGGTCACCGGCCGCACGGTCGACAACACGGTCTCGTCCGTGGCGATGGAGGACCCGGGCGCCTACCTCACCGGCACCGTCACCCTCACCGCCACGGCCACCGCCCGCACCGGCGTGGCATCGGTCGCGATCCAGCGCTCGCCCAGCGGCGCCGGCACCTGGACCACGGCCTGCACCCTCACCGGCACCTCGCCGTTCCAGTGCGCGTGGGCCTCGACCAGCACCCCCGACGGGCTCTACGACTTCCGGGCCGTGCTCACCGAGACCGGCGGCGCCGTCACGACGTCTGCCCTCGTCAGCGCCCGACGCGTCGACAACACGGCCCTGCGAGGTGCCGACGTGCAGGCGGTGAACGGCGCCGCGACCGTCGGCAGGATCGAGGCGAACGACTCGCTCACCCTCACCTACACCGACACGGTCAAGCCGTCGTCGATCACGCCGACCTTCACCGGTGCCGCCATGGCCGTCCAGGTCCGCATCCGTGACGGCGCCGTCCTCGGCCTCACCAGCAAGGACGACACCCTCGACGTGCTCGTCGGCGGCACGGTGGTCAACCTCGGCTCGGTGAACCTCAAGGAGGACTTCGTCAAGACGAACAAGACGACCATCTACAACGCCACGATGACGGCGAGCAGCACGGTCGTCGGGTCGGCCAACCGCACGGTCATCACCCTCAAGCTCGGCACGTTGTCGAGCGGTGGGGCGCTGCGCACCGTCGCGACGGCCCAGAACATGGTGTGGACCCCGTCGACGGGCGCCACCGACGCGTTCGGCACCGCGTCCTCGGGCGCCCCGGCGACCGAGACCGGCACCGTCGACAAGGACTTCTGATGCGCTCGCAGCCCGTGGACGGGACGCCCACCCCGGCCGTATGCCGTTCGCCGTGGTCGCGTGCCGCCGCCCTGGGTGCGTGGGGCCTCGCGGCACGGCGGCGTCGGAGCGCCGATACCGCTCAGGCCCCGGCGAACCCGGATAATTTGGGCCCATGGCGACCCAGGTTCTGCTCGTGGAGGACGACCCCGACATCGCCGGCGCCCTGGTCATGGCGCTGGCTCGCGACGACTACGAGGTCACGCACGTCTCCCGAGGCGCTGCCGCGGTCGACCACGTCGCCGGCCAGCCCACTCAGGTCGTCCTCCTCGACCTCGGACTTCCCGACATCGACGGTCTCGAGGTGTGCCGCCGGATCCGCGCGCATGGCTACGGGGGCGTCGTGATCATCCTGACTGCCCGAGGTGGCGAGCTCGACCGCGTCGTCGGACTCGACGTCGGCGCCGACGACTACCTGCCGAAGCCGTTCTCCCTGTCCGAGCTGCTGGCGCGCATCCGCGCCAACCTGCGCCGCGGCTGGGCGGCGACGGCCCCGCACGAGGCGACGCAGGGCCACCCGTCCCAGGTCGACCTCAGCCCCGCGCCTGTGCCGTCACCCGCGACGGCGATCGGCTCCGTCACCGCTCCGGCAAGTCCTGCCGCCGCACCGCCCGCACCGACCCAGCCGACCGTGTCGTCGGCGAAGGGTCTCCGGGTCGACGGCCGATCTCGACGCGCCTTCGTCCGTGGCGCCGAGTTGGCCCTGACGGCAAAGGAGTTCGACGTGCTGGCCCTGCTCGATGCCGAGCGCGGGGCAGCCATCACCCGCGAGGAGCTGATGAGCGAGGTGTGGGACGAGAACTGGTTCGGCTCCACCAAGACGCTCGACGCCACGGTCGGCCGGCTGCGCCAGAAGCTCGAGACGGCCGCGAGCCCGGCCCGCATCGCCACGGTGCGCGGCGTCGGGTTCCGCTTGGAGGACGAGCCGCCGGATGCGTGAGCGGCTGGTCGCCGCGCTCGTCGGCACGGCGGTCGCCGTGGTCGTCGTCATGGCGGTCGTGCGGGCCTACGCCCTGGCCGGCGAGGTCGAGCGCTCGGCGCACGCCACCGTGGAGCGGTCCCTCACCATGGCAACGGTCGCCGTCGACGAGCGGCTGGCAGGCGGACGCCCGGTCACGCCGGAGTTCCTCACCGCCCTGTCCAGCGGCGTGGTGAACATCCGGTTCCGGGCCGCCGGCGCGACGGACGCTGGGGCGGTCACGGGTGGACCGCCCGTGTCGGCGACCGACCGCGAGTTCGCCCAGAGCACGAGGCGACCCGATGGTTCCGAGCTCACGGTCGTGCGCCCGGCCGACGACATCGGCCGTCGCATCTCCGACGCCGTGCTCCCCCTCGTCGTGCTCGCGCTCGGTCTCGTCCTCGCTGCAGCGGTGGTCGGCTGGCTGCTCGCCCGACGCCTCTCACAGCCGTTCCAGGAGCTGGCGGCGGCTGCTCGCGCTCTGGCCCGCGGCAGCACCGGGGTCGAGGTGCCGCACTACGGCATCCCCGAGGCCGAGTCCGTCGGCGCGGCGCTGCGCGAGGGCCTGGCCCGGATCGACCGCATGCACGAGCGGGAGCAGCAGTTCGCCGTGAACGCCTCGCACGAGCTGCGCAGCCCCATCACCGCGCTCGCGCTGCGCGTGGAGGGCCTCGGCCTGCACCCGTCACTGCCGGACGACGCCCGCGCGGAGGTCGCGGAGCTGCGCCGGGGCCTGGACCGCCTGTCCACCGCGGTCGTCGAGGTCCTCGAGTCGGCTCGCGACGAGCGCGACGCGGGCGCGCAGGCGGTCGATGCCGCGCCGCTCCTCGCGGAGGCGGTCGATCGGCTCGGCTCACGGAGGGTGCGCCGCCGGGTCGAGCTGGCGGCCCCGGGTGGCGTGCTCGTCGACGTCCCGGCCGAAGCTCTCACCGAGGTCGTCGCGGCGCTGCTCGACGACTGCGTCGGCACCGGCAGGGGAACGGTTCGCGTCGAGCTCGCCCACCGCGGCACCCACGTCGAGGTGGTCGTGTCGGACGAGGGCCCAGCCCGCGGCGCGCCGGACCTCGTCCACCCCGACAGCGCGCCTCTGCACCTCGCCGCCGCCGTGACGACCGCGGAGTCCTTCGGCGGCCGGCTCATGGTCGCCGACGCTCACACGCACCGCTACCGCCTGCTGCTGCCACGCTCCGAGGTGACCACGCGTCACGATGCCTGAGGCGGCGCGCACGGCGTCGGCTCGAACCGCGTCCAGGCTCGACGCGCGGCGAGGTGCCAGCCGGTCGAGGTCAGCACGGCCATGAGCAGCAACCCGAAGAGCAGCCCGCCCGGCGGGCGCATCTGCCCACCGGGAATCCACGGCCACCACCTATGGCGCATCCACAGCGGGAGTGCCATGCTCGATGCAGCACCATCGACGGGCGCCTCCAGGGCCCGGCCCGACGGGGGCGTGGTGACCGGAAGGACGAGATTGACCCGCTCAATCTGATGCAAACTTCATCGAGACTCTTTCGCAACTGGCCATGTTCCGTTTACACTCGTCAGTAGCGAAGGGTTGGGCCCGCACGAACCGCGCCCAGCCCTTCTGCATGTGCTGGCTCGCGCTGTCCCCCTGTCGGTGCGAGCCAGCTCAAGCAGAGAAGGACCCGGATGCCTCTGGCACCCGGGTCCTTCTCTTTGTCGGAACGTCGTCGAACGTCGTCCGGCCGGGGATCAGCTCCCCGGCGAGTCACCCCGCTGCGCGCGGGTGCGGGCCGAGCCGCGCGACGAGGCGGTGGTGGACGCGCCGTTGATCGTGCCGCCCTCGACCGCGTCGGACGTGATGGCGTCCGAGTCGGGCGCCGGGTCGACCGCCGTCACCTGGCCGGCGGAGGCCACGTCGGACTCGCCCGAACGGTCCTTCGCGTCGGCGATGGCGGACTGGCCCTTGGCCGCGAGGTCGCCGGCCTTGTCCTTGGCGGCGTCGGCGAGCTCGGAACCCTTCTCCTTGGCCTTGCTCGCGGCGTCCGCGACGGCCTCCTTGGCGTGGCTCACCTGCTCGGCGGCCTTGTCCTTGAGGCTGGCGGCGTCGGACGCGCCCGCCGTGCCCGCGGTGCGGGAGTCGAGCGGCGTGGCCCACGGGTCGTCGGCCTGCTGCTGCTTGCGGAAGGCCGCGACGGCGGCGACGGCCGCAGCCGTGAGGCCGATTGCGATGAGCCACTTGCCCTTGCCGCTGCGTTTCTTGGCCACGGCGTCGCCCTTCAGCACGGCGTACGCGTCCTGTGCGCGGTGCCCGCTGACAGCTGCGGTCTCCCTCGCCTGCGCCGCCGCCTGCTCGAGGTGGGGCTGGGCCGCCTCGCGGGCCTGCTCGGCACCTGCGGCGAGGGCTGCGGCAGCCGTGGCGATCGCCGCCCCCACCTTGGGCAGGACCGTGTCGACGAGGGTCGACTGGGCGGCCTCCACACGTGGCTTGGCGCGGTCGGCCGCGTCATGGAGCAGAGGGGCCGCGGCTTCGCGGGCCGCGTGGGCCCGTTCCCGGGCGACCTCGGCGGCATCGTGCAGGGCTGGTGAGGCGGCCTCCCTGGCGGCCGCGAGGCGCTCGCGGGCTGCCTCGGCGGCGTCGTGGAGCACGGGTGCGGCGGCCTCACGGGCCGCCTGGGCCCGCTCGAGTGCCGCTTGCCGGGCTGCAGCGGAAGCCTCGCTCGCCGTGGCGGCGGCATTGAGCTTCAGCGCATCCAGGCGGTCACTCGTGGCCGAGCCGAGATCGGCTGCCGCGGCGCGCGCCTGGTCAGCGGCAGCCTCCGTGCGGGACTGCTTGGTTCGGAACATTCGTCCTCCTAGGTCCACTCGTCCTTACCCATCCTGCCAAGTTCAGCGACGCTCCGCACGACCGTCGGTGCTCGGTGCCGCGTGCTCCGGACCGGGTGCGTCGTGACCCTGGCGCGGGTCGTGCCCCTGGTGCCCGGGAACGGTCGGCGGGTGGTCGAGACCGAGCACGGTGTCCTCGAGCGTCGTGTCCTCCAGCGCCTCGCGGGTCGGTGCCGGCACGTCACCCGCTGCCGCCCCGAACCCGCTGTCCACAGGAGTGGCGGGGCCCGGATCGCCCTGTCCTGCAGCCGGGACCGCCGTCGGGGACTCCGGGTCGACCGGGTAGGGGTCACCGCCGGTCACATCCGTCGCGCCCACAGCCGCGGAGGCGCCCGTCGCGGTGCTCGGCCCGGACGTGTGGCCCTCGGCGACCTTGTCGATCCCGTGCTCGACCTGCTCCTTCACCTTGGCCACCTTGTCGGCGTACTTGCCCTCGGTCTTCTCGTCGATCTTCGCCGCGGCCGTCTCGACGTAGCCGTCGATCTTCTCGCGGTTCTCGACCGCGAAGTCACCCGCCTTCTCGCGCGCCTGCTTCGCGGCCGCGGCGGCCTGCTCCTGCAGGTGCTTGGCCTTCGTCTCGAGGTCGAGCTCCTCGGCCTTCTTCTTCAGCTTGTCCAGAAACGACATCGGCACTCCGTCCTGCGCCGGTTCGCGACCGGCGGCTCGTCGGGTCTTGGGTGAGGATGAACCTTCTCGATCCATCTCGATCCTTCTCCTAGGCCAACGGTGGGTCCACCCCCGAACGTTCCACCGGCCTCCGTCGCACACCCGGTCTCGCTACGGGCCCCGCGCCGCGTCACCAACGGTGCGGGGACCGTGCGCCGCCGGACGGCATACGGCCGCGGCGTGCGAGGATTGGGCCCATGAAGGCAACCCTGCACACGAACCACGGCGACATCGTCGTCGACCTCTTCGAGCACCAGGCCCCGAAGACGGTGGAGAACTTCGTCGGCCTCGCCAAGGGCGAGAAGGAGTACAAGGACGAGGCGGGTCGCACCAACCCGACGCCGTTCTACGACGGCCTCATCTTCCACCGCATCATCCCGAACTTCATGATCCAGGGCGGCTGCCCGATCGGGCAGGGCTTCGGCGGCCCGGGCTTCACGTTCGACGACGAGATCAGCCCCGACAAGGACTTCACGAAGCCCTACGTGCTCGCCATGGCCAACGCCGGCAAGCGGATGGGCAAGGGCACCAACGGTTCCCAGTTCTTCATCACGACGGCCCCCACCACCTGGCTCCAGGGCAAGCACACCATCTTCGGTGAGGTCGCCGACCAGTCCTCGCGCGACGTCGTCGACAAGATCGGCAACGTCCCGACCGGCGCGAACGACAAGCCCCTCGAGGACGTCGTCATCAACTCGGTCACCATCAGCGACTGACCACACCGACGCACACACGGACGAGACCGGCAGGGAGATCGAGTTGTCCGACGACCCGAGCAGTGTCCCGCCGGCCCAGCCGGCGAGCGAGCCGAGCCGGTTCGGCCCGCCCGACCCGGTCGCCCAGCCGCCGGTGCGCCCCGGCGTGCCACAGCCGGCTGCCGGTCCGTCCGTGTGCCCGCGCCACCCCGACCGCGAGGCCTACGTGCGCTGCCAGCGCTGCGGCCGGCCCGCGTGTCCCGAGTGCCAGCGGCCCGCTGCCGTGGGCATCCAGTGCGTCGACTGCGTACGCGAGGCCGCCCGGTCCGGGCCCAGCGCGCGCACCGTCTTCGGTGGCCGCGCCACCGACGGCACCCCCGTCGTCACCTACGTCATCATCGGGATCTGCGCCGTCGTCTACCTCGCGCAGCGCGTCAGCGGGAACGTCACGTTCGACTACAGCTTCCGCCCGGCGCTCGGCTGGACCGAGCCGTGGCGCTTCGTCACGGCGGCGTTCCTGCACTCGCCGTCGACGTACTTCCACATCCTGCTCAACATGTTCGCCCTGTGGTCCCTGGGGCAGTACCTCGAACCGATGCTCGGCCGCGCCCGCTTTGCGGCGCTCTACCTGATCAGCGGCATCGGCGGTCAGGTCGCGGTCACGCTCCTCGCCGGCTCGCCCACGATGGCGGGGCTGCAGACGGGTCAGGACGATGCGTGGCTCGTGCCGGTCGTCGGCGCCTCGGGTGCCATCTTCGGGCTGTTCGGGGCGCTCCTCGTGCTGAACCGCCACCTCGGGCGGTCGTCG
This sequence comes from Dermatophilaceae bacterium, assembly GCA_013361975.1. Taxonomy (GTDB): domain Bacteria; phylum Actinomycetota; class Actinomycetes; order Actinomycetales; family Dermatophilaceae; genus Terrabacter. The sequence continues at coordinate 1,103 of JABFXB010000132.1, read as the reverse complement.
TCGGCCATGTACGTCACGATCGCCATCAACGCCGCGTTCGGGTTCCTCTACCCGAACATCTCCTGGCAGGCCCACCTCGGCGGCCTGGTCACCGGCGTGCTCTGCGCGGGCGTGATCGTGGCCTTCCGCCGCCAACGCATCCGTCATCTCGTGTGGGCCGCGCTCGCTGGGGTGCTCGTCATCCTGGCGGCCACGGCGGTGGCCAAGTACCTCAGCGTCCCCGAGGCCGTACGCCTCATCGACTCCCGCAGCTTCACCTGACGAAGCGGCACGAAGCCGCACGAAGCGCCCCTCAGCGATCCCGCGGGGGGCGCTTTCTGCTGCTGCACCCGGAGTTGTCCACTGCCTGTGGAAAAGCCTGTGGATGTAGTTACACACGTGTCATTCATCCCCAGCTGGGGAAAACTCTGTGGACAGACGTCGGCCTGTGCCCAGCCAGTTGTGCACGGGGGTTGTCCACAGCTGTGGAGGAAAACCAGCGACGCCGGCCGTCCACAGGTGTGGACAGCCGGCGTCGCCGAGGCTGTGGGTGGGTGTGGGCAGGGCTGCCGGTCAGCGCCACCGCATCGTCATGATGAAGCCGCCCATGAGCAGCACGAAACCCACGCCGAGGTTCCACACGCCGATGGACCCGATCGGGAACTTGTACTCGCTCACGTAGTACACGACGATCCACAGCAGCCCGAGGACGAGCAGCGTGATGAAGACGGGGGCCCACCAAGTGGGGTTGGGCTCGGCGGCCTTGCTGGTGCGGGGCGGGACGTATGCCGCCGCCTTGTGGTCGCGGCCTTTGGACTCGGGCACTGCGCTTCTCCTTGCTCTGAGTTGAGCCAAGGGTAACCAATGACCTGCTCGGCGTCCCTGCGCACGGGACCACGGCTCGCCCCCTGCGACGGAGGAGGCACAATGGTGGCGGCGCGGACCGTCCGCGCGAGCGAGGACCGGACATGACCGACGCCGAGCGTCCCGAGGCACCCGAGCCTCACGAGGCCGCACCGCCCGTCGAGCCCGCCGTCTCCGAGCCCGCGGTGTCCCCGGCCCGGCGGCGCATCACGTGGAGCGTGCTCGTCCCGGTCGTCACCGCCGCTGCCGGCCTGATGTTC
>JABFXB010000254.1 GCA_013361975.1 Dermatophilaceae bacterium | reverse complement strand
TCCTTGAGCCGCATGTCCGGATCGTCGGCGAGGCACACCAACACGTGTCCGTGGTTGGACAGCAAGGTCCATCCTTTCCTTCCCATGCTTCCGAGGCTAGAGCGCAGCCCATCGCGAACGGGGCGACGGTGAAGACTGTGTCACCTCACACGTTCGAGCGCCTGTGCCTGACGCCGGCCCGGCTTCAGCGGGAGCGTGCGTGGCCTGCGTGCTGGACGCAGGTGCGGGCGGTGGGCCGCGCCTCGAGCCGCTCGGCCGGGATCGCCGACCCGCAGACCTCGCAGCGGCCGTACGTGCCGGCCTCGAGCCGCTCCAGGGCGGCGTCGACCTCGACCAGGTGCTCACGGGTCTGGTCGACGAGCGCGCCCAGCTGCGAACGTTCGTACGCGATCGTCGAGCCCTCCGGGTCGTGCTCGTCGTCGGCGTTGGAGCCCTCGGTGGCGTCGACGACGAGGTCGTAGCCCCTCCGCAGCGCCTCGAGCCGCTCGACCGCCGTCCGCCGGTCGTCCTCCAACCGGTCGCGGGCCGCCCTGTGTTCGCCCATGTCGCCATTGTCGCCCGTGCGGGCCCTGCCGGGGCGCAGCGCCGGCCTCCGACATGATGGGCGCATGAGCGACCCCAGTGGAGTGGTCTTTCCCCTCGACCCGACGTCCGGACGCCGCAGCACGACTGCGACGGGCCGAGCCGTGGTGGCCGACGCGCTGCGCCGGGTCGACGCCGTCGGGGCCGCCTCGGCCGAGCGCGAGACGAACTGGCGCCAGGGCTACCTCCCGCACTTCCGGCGGCTCGTCGAGGCCGGGCTGCCTTCGCCCGAGGCCGCGCTCGCGATCGCCGAGGACGGACTGGCCTCACTGCACGCGCGCATGAGGTGGGCGGGTCCCGAGGGTGACCGTCCGCTCGAGCAGGCCTTCACCGACAAGGCCAGCGACCACACCCTGGGCTCCGAGACCATCCGCGGGACCGGCACGCCCGACCGCACGCTCTCGGTCCCGTATGCCGGCGAGCGCCTCTCGGGGGATGCCCTGCGTCGCCGCCTGGACGCGTGGGTGGAGGCCGGCACCGTCGAGCCGACCTGCGCCGAGGCCGTCGGCCTCGTCATCGACAACCCGGACTGGCTGGACCTGTCCGACCGCACCGTCGTCGTGCTCGGCGCCGCGGCCGAGATGGGTCCGCTGCGCTCCCTGCTGCGGTGGGGCGCCGACGTCGCTGCCGTGGATTTGCCGCGAAAGGATCTGTGGGACAGGCTGATCCATGACACCCACCGGTTGGCCGGGTCGATGACCGTGCCGGTGCGGGACGGCGACGAGCCGGTCAGCCAACGGGCAGGCGGCGACGTCGTCCACGACCTCGCGGCCGTCTCCCGCTGGGTGGGCGGGCTCGAGGGCCGCCTCGTCATCGGCAACTACGTCTACGCCGACGGCGAGACGAACGTCCGCGTCTCGATGGCCGTCGACGCCCTGACGCGTCACGTCGTCGACGAAAGGGGACGTGACGACGTCGGCCTCGCCTTCCTCGCGACTCCCACGGACGTCTTCGCCGTGCCGGGGGCAGCCGTCCAGCACTCCGTCGACAGCTACGCCCGGCGCCGCACCTCCAAGGTGCTGCGCGTCCCGCTCCGCACGATCAGCGGTGGCCGGCTGCTGCGCCGCAACTACGTGCCCGGGCAGGATCCCGGCATCAACGACAGCGTGGTGGTGCAGCAGGGACCCAACTACCTGCTGGCCAAGCGGCTGCAGCGGTGGAGGGCGACGGCATACCGCGGCGAGGGAGGGCTCGTCTCGTTCAAGGTGGCACCGCCCACGCGGACGCGGTCGGTCGTCAAGAACCGCGCCTTGGCGGCCGCGTACGCCGGCGCGCACCGGTTCGGGATCGAGGTGTTCGAGCCGGGCACGGCCAACACGCTGATGGCCGCGCTCCTCGTCCACGACCTGCGCACCGGTTCGCCCGCTCGCCAGGCGCCGTGGCAGGACGAGGCGTATGCCGCCGCGCACGGCGGGCTGTGGACGTCGGC
>JABFXB010000274.1 GCA_013361975.1 Dermatophilaceae bacterium | reverse complement strand
GTGCAGGGCCTTCTCGTCGGAGCCGTACAGGGGCGAACGCGCAGCAGCTCGTGACCGTCTCTCGAGCCAGACGGCATACGCCTCGGCCACGACAGCGATGACGATGCGGCTGACGAGCAGGGCCGGGACCCCCCAGCCGGTCCAGATGAGCCCGGCGACGATGGGCGCCGCGATGTCACCGGCGTCCTCGCCGGAGGTGAGGTACGCCATCGTGCGCGCACGGCGCGACGGTGCCCGCGCCGACACCTCCGCCATGAGCGAACCCCAGGCCGGTCGGAACGCGGCCTTGCCGAGGTCGTCGAGGCACTTGCCCGTCCAGATGCCCGCCGCGGTCGGGGCCGCGAGATAGACCGCGGCAGACCCGATGTTGGCGACGCTGCGGAACGACAGCACGAGCGGGCGGCTCACGCGGTCGGACAGTCGTCCCCACAGTGGACCGGTCAGGGCGAGCACCGGCGTCAGCAGGTAGAGGGCACCGGCCTGGGCTGTCGACAGCCCCGCGTACTCGGTGGCGATGACCGGGAAGAGCGCGGTGAGCATCGAGGAGGTGCCCGAGACGAGGAAGCCCAGGCCGGCGAAGGCGAGAACGCCCGGTGGACGCGGCCCGTCCGGGCGAGTCGCCACGGGAGTGGCGTCCTTCCCCGCCCTCGCTGGAACTGGTGCGACGGACTGGCGCGGGGTCGGTGGCACGAGGAGCGCGATGACGACCAGCGGGATCACCGAGAGCGCGAAGGCCACCACGAAGGTCGACGCGAAACCGCCCGCGCCGACGAGGAGCAGGCCGGCCAGTCCTTTGCCGACGGCGCCCGCCGACGTCTTGGCTGTCTGATACCACGCGAAGGTGCCGGCGACCTTGCGCTTCGGCGCCGTCTCGGCCAGGAGGGCGTGGACGCTCGGGTCACGCAGCGAGTCCGACGCCCCGTGTGCACCACGCACCGCGAAGACCTGCAACGGGGTGACGGTGACGAGGTAGCCGAGGCACAGGAGGCTGCGGATCGCGAGCGCCACGAGGAGGGATCGTCGCAGCCCCATCCGGTCGGCCAGCACGCCTGCGAAGGGCTTGAGCGCCAGCGACACGATCACGGAGAAGGACGCGAGCAGCCCCACCTGGGCGATCGACATACCGAGCTGCCGGCCGTACAGCGGCAGCGCGAAGGTCAGCAGCCCGAACGAGAGCCGGGAGGTGAACCCCTCGAGGACGAGGGTCTGCGCAGCGGTGGGCCTCCTCATGGCACGCCCGCCAGCAGGTCGGCCACGTGGGCCGGGGCGTTTTCGCCGGCAGCGTCGTCGCGCCGCACCGCGAACTCGTGGATGTGGCGGGCCATCGGCTCGGCGACCCCGACACAGCCCTTGTAGCCGGGGAAGTAGTTGAGGTCCACCACGACGGGCCCGTTCGGCCCCTCGATGATGTCGAGGCCGTAGATCGACAGTCCCGTCGTGCGGGACACGCGCTCGACGATGCGACCCACCTCAGGGTCCACGGCCACGGGGCGTCCGGGGCGGGTGAAGCTGTCGGGCCCGAAGGGCTTGCGCACCGCCCAGACGTCTCGGCCGACGACGTAGACCTTGAGGTCCTCCCCCGGCCCGTCGACGAGATCCTGCACCAGCAGGCCGCCGTCGGTGTCCGCGAGGGCCTGCCAGCCGTCGAGATCGCGTTCCCTGCTGACGATGCTGACCCCAGCGCCGCGGTGCCCGCGAACCGGCTTGACGACCAAGGGCGTTCCCCTGAACAACGCGGCGGCAGCAGCGTGCCCCGCGACGACCTGCGTCGCCGGCACGGGCACGCCCGCACGGTGCAGGGCCGCGGTGGCCCGGACCTTGTCCTGGGCGGCGGCACAGGCCGGGTAGGGGTTGAGCAGCCGGGCGCCGCGGTCGTGCAGGGCGCCCGCGATGCTCAGGGCGAGCTCCGTGTGCGACTTGAGCAGGTAGAGGTCGGCAGGGCCGGAGGCGAGGCCGTCGCACCATGGTCCGGTGGCAACCCGGGACGTCACCGTGAAGACCATGTCCTCGGCCCGCTCGTGGCGGACGTCGTGACCGGCGCGCTCGAGCAGGCGCGACACGTCGAGCAGCAGCGGGCTGGGCGTGTCGGGTACCCGTCGCACCGTGATGAAGCACAGCCTCATGTCTGGACACCAGCGCTTGCCGCCAGGAGCACCCGCGAGGGACCCTGCGACAGGCGTCGTGAGACGTGTCTGGCGATGAGGGTGCCGGCATCTGGCACGCCCTTGAAGCCGGGGAAGCTCGACATGTCCACGACCCAGGAGCGACCCTGCGAGCGGATGATGTCGACGCCGTAGACCTCGATGCCGAAGGCGTCGCCGCAGCGCAGCACGATCTCGCGCGTCGCGTCGTCGACGTGAGCAGGCGCACCCTGCTTCTCCTCCAGCGTCCGGGCCGGGAAGGGGCGGTGCACCCCGAAGACGTCGTCGCCGATGCGGTAGAGCTTGAGGTCGTGCCCCTCGGGCTGGTGGTAGCGCATCGCCAGCCACGGCCGGTCGCGTTCCAGCGGCTCCAGCTGTGCGGGGGCGTGGACGACGTGCAGTCCTCGTCCTCGGGAGCCGCGAGGGTCCTTGACGATGACCGGTCCGAGAGGCAGCTCGTCCGCGAGCTCTCTCGGGTCGGTGGTCAGCCAGCTCTGGGGCACCGGGACCCCTGCTGCGGCGAGGACCGTCGTCTGGACGACCTTGTCTCGGCAGGCGGCGGCGACGGCATACGGGTTGACGACGAGCGCACCGAGCCGGTCCAGGGCTCCGGCGAGCGACAGGGCTGCCTCGCTGCCGCCCTTGAGGACGTAGAGGTCGGCGCGCACCGCGAGCTCGTGCAGCGACGTCGGCGTGGCATCGGGGTCGATCACGGCGACCTCGTGGCCCAGCTCCTCGAGAGCCCGGACGAGCTCCGGCACCAGTGGGCTCAGGTGGGCCGGCTTGCGGGAGTCGGCGATGATGCCGACCCGAGGGCGTCCGAGCACGCGTGTCATGAGGCCACCACCGCTCGGGACCCGGACCCGGCCATCGCGACCGAGGGCACGTACGGCTGCGTGCCGCGCAGGGCGGTCAGTGCCGCCAGGGGGCTGTGGGTCCGCACGAGCTCGTCGAGGGCGACAGCCACGAGCCGGGAGAACTCGTGGTCGAGCGGCAGCTGGGCCGTGTGCGCGAGCAGCTCGCCGACGGAGGCCCGGCGCAGCTCCGGCGGTGTCGTCGGGTCGGCGCGCAGCGCCACCGAGGCCGCGGCCGCGGTCACGGCCAGGGCGTACGCCGCACCCCCGGACTCGAGCGCGAGCAGGGCCGGGCGACAGATGCGGTCGGTGCGTGCGAGCTTGCGGCGGGGGTCACGACCGACGCGCGCCACCGTGTCCCGGAGCACCGGGTTGGCGTAGCGGGCGACGAGCTCGTCCAGCTCCGCCGTGTGCCGGCTGCTCCCACCGAGCGGGTCCCGGCGGAGCAGCGCCACCGTGGGCCCAGTGGTCACCACGACGGGGTGGGTCGCGGACAAGGCGGCCTGTCCCTCCCGGATCGCCTCCCTGACCACCAGCTCGACCTCCGGGTCCCGCAGGGCCGCTTCGACACGACGGTGACCACGCAACCCACCGACGTAGGCGGCCGCGGCGTGGCCGGCGCTGAAGGTGCAGAGCTTGCGGGTGATCTCGCCCGCGAAGTCACCGGTGCTCGCCCAACGGGAGTCACCGGGCAGGCTCCCGTGCAGCGCGGCTCCGTCCACGACGAGTCTGCGGGGCCCTTCGCTCCGGAGGGTGAGCCCACGCACGGGCTTCATCCGGCACGTGACGATCTGGTCGACGAGGGCTCCCGCGAACCGGTGCCCGACGGGGGTCGGTCCCAGGCGACCCACGAGGTCAGCGAGCCGGCGTGCCTCGTCAGGGACGTTCGTGCAGACGACCACGTCGACCGGGGTCTCGCGACGGCGCAGCCCCGACCACAGCAACCGTGCGAGCGAGAGGTCCTCGACGCCCGGAACGGCGACGACGACGCAGGCGGCTGCGGCGATCGCCGCGCCCACTGCCTCGACGTCATCGCTGCAGAGGACGGCGGCTGGGCGGAAGGTCGTCGTGCTGGCGCCGCCGGCGTCACCTTCGACGATGCGCACCCCCGCCTGCAGGCACCGCGCCGCCGCGGGCGAGTGGGAGACGAGGACGACGGGGACTGAGGCTGCGGTGAGCGGGGCCGCCACGGCGGCGATGCCGACGCTCCCCGCCCCGATGACGACGGCCGCTCCGGGCTGCGCGGTCATGCCGGCACCTGCTCGGGCAGACCGACCAGCTCGGCCTCGAACGGTTCGGCTCCGGCCTGCTGGACCTCTGCCGGCAGGACGCCCAGCACGACCTCGGCGAGCATCTCGTCGACGTCCCCCGAGATGCCCCGGTAGTTCGGGAACTCGTTGACGTCGACGACGAGCAGATCCCCGGAGGAGTCTGTGACGCAGTCGATCCCGAAGAGGGTCAGTCCGAAGACGGCTCGGCACCGTTCTGCCAGGGCGCGGGCGGCAGCCGTGACGGGCACCTGCACGCCGGGCTCCGTCGCGCCGGTCGGAGTGCCGTCCGGGTGGATGGGCGAGCGTCGTCGGACGGCCCAGACGTGGGGACCGGCGACGTAGACCTTGAGGTCGTGCGCGTCCCCACGGTGGAACGGCTGGGCCAGCGCAACCTGCTCGGGCCACTGCAGGCCGCGCAGCTGGGCCGCGTCGTCCACGACGGCGATGCCTCGGGAGTTGTCGCCGCGGACCGGCTTGAGCAGCAGCGGGTAGGCGAGGTCGGGGCGCCGGGAGAGCCGGCTCGGGTGGCCCAACCAGGTGCGGGGTGTCGGCACGCCGGCCTCGGTCAGGCGCGCCGACATGCCGACCTTGTCGACCACGGTGTCGATCGTGGCGGCCCGGTGGATGACGTGCACGCCCTGCGCCTCGAGCGCCCGGAGCGTGGCCAGCAGGGCCAGGCTGCGGCCGCGGGGACACACCACGGGGTGCGGGCCTGCGTCGCGCCCCAGGATCGTCGTCGGGTCGGCGACGTCGGCGACCGCGTCCTCCGCGACGACGGTCCGTACGCGGACGCCTCGGCGGGCGAGCGCGGCGGTGACCCCCCGGGGCTCGGCCTGAGAGACGTAACGGCCCTCCACGAGCATCGTGACCGACGGACCGACTGTTGCTGTGAGTGAGGTGGCCATCAGATGAACTCCTGGTGTCGAGTTCCTGAAATGGTCCACGCGCACGCGGGCACGTCGGTAGTCGGACGTTGGTCCTAGTACCAGACCGGGTCGCCGAAAACCCTTGTCGCCCGACGCGTCAGGCGACGGCGCGGCTCAGAGTCTCGGCTCCAGGTCGGCGACGACCTGGTCGGCCGTGAGGCCGAGCCCCTCGAGGATCTGCCCGCGGGAGGCGTGCTCGAGGAACTGCTTCGGTATGCCGTAGGTGTGCACCGGCACGTCGACCCCGGCCGCGCGCAGGGCGAGGGTGACGGCAGCGCCGACACCCCCGCTGACGAGGTTGTCCTCGATGACCGCGACGGCCTTGGTGTGCCGGGCGAGGTCGACGAGGTCGTCGCTGACGGGCAGCACCCAGCGCGGGTCGACGACGCGCACGTCGCGGCCGTGCGCGGCCACCTTCTCGCCCGCCTCGATCGCGAGCCCGGCGAAGGCACCCACGCCGACGACGAGCAGGTCGACGTCCGTGCCGGAGTTCTCGAAGAGCACGTCGACGTCGCCGCTCGTGCGCACGGCGGTGAGCGGGTCGACGACGTCTCCCTTGGGGAAACGGATGACCGTCGGGGCGTCCGAGACGTCGAGCGCCTCGCGCAGCTGTCGCTTGACCTGGTCGCCGTCGCGCGGCGCCGCGAGGTGCAGCCCCGGGACGATCGAGGTGAGCGTCATGTCCCACATGCCGTTGTGCGAGGCACCGTCGCTGCCCGTGACGCCCGCCCGGTCGAGGATGAAGGTCACGCCGGCCTTGTGCAGGGCGCAGTCCATGAGCAGCTGGTCGAAGGCGCGGTTGAGGAACGTCGCATAGACGGCGACGACGGGGTGCAGGCCGGAGTACGCCAGCCCGGAAGCCATCGTGACGGCGTGCTGCTCGGCGATGCCGACGTCGAAGACACGGTCGGGGTACGCCGCGGCGAAGCCGTCGAGACCGACCGGGATGAGCATGGCCGCGGTGAGCGCGACGACGTCGGACCGCTCGGCCCCGATCGCCACCATCTCCTCGTTGAACTCGTCGGTCCAGATGCGGCCCGACACCTCGAAGGGGAGCCCGGTCTCGGGGTTGAACTTGCCGACGCCGTGGAACTGGTCGGCCTCGTCGTCGATCGCCGGCTGGTAGCCGCGCCCCTTCTGGGTGATGGCGTGGACGATGACCGGGCCGCCGAAGTCCTTGGCCTTGCGCAGGGCCCGCTCCAGGGCCTGCTCGTCGTGCCCGTCGACCGGGCCGATGTACTTCAGGCCGAGGTCCTCGAACATGCCCTGCGGAGCGACGATGTCCTTGATGCCCTTCTTGACGCCGTGCAGCGTCTCGAACATCGCACCACCGACGACGGGCGTGCGCGCGAGCGAGCGCTTGCCCCAGTCGAGGAACCGCTCGTAGCCCCGGGTCGTGCGCAGCGTCGCCAGGTGGTCGGCGAGGCCGCCGATGGTGGGTGCGTAGGAGCGCTCGTTGTCGTTGACGACGATCGTGAGCGGGAGCGTCTTGTCGACGGCGATGTTGTTGATCGCCTCCCACGCCATGCCGCCGGTGAGGGCGCCGTCGCCGATCACGGCGATGGTGTGCCGCCCGGTCTCGCCGCGCAGCCGCCGGCCCTTGGCGATGCCGTCGGCCCACGACAGGGCGGTGGACGCGTGGGAGTTCTCGACCACGTCGTGCTCGGACTCGGAGCGGCTCGGGTAGCCGGACAGGCCGCCCTGCTTCTTGAGCTTGCTGAAGTCGTGCCGGCCGGTCAGCAGCTTGTGCACGTAGGACTGGTGACCGGTGTCGAAGACGATGGTGTCGCGCGGCGATTCGAAGACGCGGTGCAGGGCGATCGTCAGCTCGACGACACCGAGGTTCGGCCCGAGGTGGCCGCCGGTCTTGGACACCTCGGTGACGAGGAAGGTGCGGATCTCCTCCGCCAGCGCCGGCAGCTGGGTCGCCGGCAGCGCCTTGAGCGCCGCGGGGCTCGTGATCGTCTCCAGCAGGGCCACGCTGAGTCGTCCTCTCGGGTGTTCGGTCACGTCGATCGAGTCTACGGGTCGGCGCACGGCGGCTCTCACACGTGCACGCACGGCACTGTCGGAACCGTCACACCATCGTCACAGCCGCGGGGCGAAGACTTTGCCCTGGAGGGCCTCGTGCAGCAGCTTGACCGACCGTGACGCCGCCATGAGCCGGATGCCCTCCGCCTCGATCTGCCCGAGGATCTCGGTGAGCGCCTCGGCCGGCACGTGGGGCCCGATGGCCACCCGAGCCTCGCGCCAGGCGTCGCGCATCGCGACGACCTGGCCGTCGACGTGTCGCCCCGTCAGCCACGCGAGGGCGATGGGGTGACGCCGCCATCCGGCATACGCCCGGTAGTCGGGAGGGCACTGGTCGAGCAGCCAGAGGACCGCCCGGTCCTCCCAGCCGGGCGTGTGCGCCGGCGGGACGCCCGGGGGCCACCCGGGCGGGGTGTGTCCGGTCGGCGGGGGCATGCCCCCAGTGTGCCTCCCCTGGTCTCCGGCCATGACGACCGCAGCCGGTGACCCGCTCCGCTCGGCGCGCTCAGGCCCAGTTCGCCTCGTCGGGAGGCGTCGGCAGCGACACCTCGTGGGGGTGGATCACGTACGTCAGGCCGCCGTCGTCGCCGAGCCAGACGCGCTCGAACTGGTCGCGCCGGTAGACCCGGCGCACCTCGTCGTTGCTCGCGACGCGGCCGGAGTTCGGGTCGTTGGACACGACGTCGCCGTCGGCCGTGAACCCCACGATGGTGAGCAGGTGGCCGATCGTGTCGTAGCCCGCCCCGTCGAGCTCGTGCCCCTGGAAGCTCACCGAGACCACGAGCGGCACTCCCGCCGCGACGAAGGCCTCGGCCTCGGTGAGGTCGCGCAGGCGGGTGACGTACGCCCGAAGGCCTCGTGCCCCTGCGTAGGCCGCGTTGAAGGACCAGTTGCCTGCGCCGCCGTAGGCCCGGTCGAAGACGCGACGCACCCCGTGGACAACGCCGGGGTCGGTCTCGTGACCGACCCACGACACCTCCTCGGGCGTCGGCGCCGCGCCCCAGTGCTCGAGGAGCATGGTGGTGGAGGTCGGCGAGCACCAGGACTGGCCGCCGCTGTCCCAGTCGGGGAACGTGTCGAGGTGCAGCCGCTGCGAGTGCGGCGGCACGGCGACCTCGTGCCCCCTTCCGGCGCCGGGCTCGCTCGTCGGCTCGTCCGCGACGATCGACATCCGCTGCGCCGCGCCGGCCACGAGTGAGACGGTCACGTCGTGCGTCGCTGCGGGAGCGGCCAGCGCCGTGAGGCGCAGCTGCCAGCGGTCGAACCCGCGACCCGGTGCAGCGAGCCACGTGTCCGTCGAGACGCAGCCGGCCTCGAGCTGCTGTCCGCGCACCGTCGTGCGGGTGATCGGCGACTCCCCCGCCGGGTCGTCCTCGGCCCACCGCGCGAAGGTGAACCACGGCGTCCAGCCGGCTTCGTCGGCCACGCGGCCCTCGACGTGCAGCCAGGT
>JABFXB010000337.1 GCA_013361975.1 Dermatophilaceae bacterium | reverse complement strand
CGTGCCTCCGCCGGCATCGCCGCAGGAGCGGCCGCGGCAGGCGCAGCCGCGGCTGGCGTGGCCAGCGTCATCGGCGACCGTGTGGGCTCGTTCGCCCGCGCTGCGGCCGACAAGGCCGCGGCCCGGGCCGCGGAACGCCGCTCGGCGCACGACGACTTCGACGGCGAGGAGATCGACCTCGCCGACGCCCTCGACGAGGCCCCAGGCACACGCCTCGAGCCACCGGTTCCGGTCTTCCGCCACGACGTGCCCGAGTCGCCCACCGGGGCCCAGTCGCGCATCGCCCTGGCCATCGTGGGCGTGCTCGTGCTCGTCGCACTCGTCATCGGCATCCAGAACGTCGCCAAGATCGGGCGGCACGACGGCCCCGTCGGCGCCGTCACCGTCACGAAGACCCGTGCGCCCAGCGCGACGCAGGCCCCCAAGCCCACCACGACGAAGCCGCCCGCCGCCACCACCACCGCGCCGCCCCCCGCCGGTCCCGTGTCGATCGTCGGCGGCCGGGGCTTCGACCCGCAGGACGGCAACGAGGCCGACCAGAACGTCAAGCGCGTCTTCGACGGCGACCCCACCGACGGCTGGCGCTCCCGCTGGTACGGCACGCCCACCTTCAACGGCGACAAGGACGGCGTCGGCGTCGTGCTCGACCTCAGCAGCCCCACCGTGGTCAAGCAGGTCGACCTCGTCCTCGGCGCCGCCCAGGACGTCACCGTCTACGCCACCGACTCCGACTCCACGAAGTCGCTCGACGGCGCCCAGGAGATCGGCTCGGCCTCGGGTGCCAACGGCGCCGTGACGATCAAGGCCGGCGGCCAGCTCAAACCGGCCAGCAAGATCGTCGTGCTCATCACCAAGGCCGGCGTCGCCGAGTCCGACCGTCGCTACCGCGCGCAGATCAACGAAGTGACGGTGCGCTGACCGATGACCCCGGGGGTTGCCGCCCCGATCGCCGAGCTGAGCGACCGGGAGCTGCTCACGCTGCACGTCGCCGGTGACGACCACGCCTTCGCCGAGCTCTTCCGGCGCCACAAGGACCGCATGTGGGCGGTCGCCCTCCGCACGGTGCGCGACCCCGAGCTCGCCGCCGACTGCGTGCAGGACGCCTTCATCGCGGCCTTCCGCCGCGCCGAGTCGTTCCGCGGGGAGGCTGCGGTCACCACGTGGCTGCACCGCATCGTCGTCAACGCCTGCCTCGACCGGCTGCGCCGCCGCAAGCCGACCATCGAGCTACCCGAGTACGACCTCGCCGACCGCCACGACCACTATGCGTCCACCGAGGTGCGCCTCGACGTCCAGGAGGCCCTCGCCAAGCTGCCCGAGGGCCAGCGAGCCGCACTCCTGCTCGTCGACATGCACGCCGTGCCCGTCGCCGAGGCGGCCGTCATCCTCGGCGTCGCCGAGGGCACCATCAAGTCGCGCTGTGCCCGCGGGCGCGCCGCCCTGGCCCAGCACCTGGGCCTCACTCCCGGGCAGCGCCCGGTCGAGCAGGACTGAGGACGACGCGACCGACGGGCGTCCGAACGCGACCCACCTCACCGACGTGGCTGCGGCAAGGTGGTTGAATCCGGTGGAACCTCGATGGGTACAGGGACCGTCGAAGCCTCGGCGCGCGGCATACCTGCGCGCGCCGGCACGACCCCCGCACGCACTGCCCGAAGGACCCTCCGTGGACGAGTCCGCGCACATCCCCGACCACGACCAGATCGACGATCCAGACGAGCTCGAGCAGGGCCCGGAGCCCCGGCTCGACCCGGCCGTCGCGGCGCAGGTCACCGCCCTGCTCGCCGCGGCGCCTGACCCCGGGCCCATGCCCGCCGACGTCGAGGCGCGGATCTCGGCCGCCCTCGCCGACGTCGCCCGGCTGCGCGTCGACCCGGGCCCGCTCCTCGCGGCCGGCCAGGTCGACGAGGCGGCACACGGTGAGGGCCTGTCCACCGACAGCAACGTGGTCGCGATGCCGACCCGGGCCAGTCGCCCCAGGCCGATCTACCTCGTGGCCGCCGTCGCCGCGGCTGCCGCGGTCGTCG
>JABFXB010000014.1 GCA_013361975.1 Dermatophilaceae bacterium | reverse complement strand
AACCGGCCACCGCCGAGGACGATCTCGTCGGCCGTCAACACCTCGATAGTGACGCTGCGTTTGTGCGGGTCCATGCCGATCACGACCGGACCAACCTCGACTTCCATCCCGCGCTCCCTTCACCCGTCGAGGAGGAGCTGGAGATCACCTCGCCCGTCCTGACGTCGTCGATCTGCTCGACAGAACGGAGGGGGACGGCGTGACGGACGCGTGCACGCGTTGCCCGGCCCATGCTGGGCCACCCCTTCCGTGTGTCCGGGCGGGTGCCGTGCAGGTACGGGTCGCCGGACGCTCAGGGTGCTCTCAGTCTCGCGAAACCACGAGCCGCCGGTGCTGCCGACACCTACCCTCGGGATGAGGGTTCGGCGAGGACGCCGACGATTGAGCGGGCGAACGCTTCAGTCGCCCGGGGGGATGTGCGCTATGAAGAACCGCCATGTTGGCATGCCCAGAGACGACAGCCTGCACCAACGCGTGTGGGCCGCCAGGATGACCCGGCGCGGCTTGTTGGCCGGCGCCGCCGGACTGGGCATGGCCTCCGCCCGAACCAGCCCGCCAGCTGCTGCTGCAACTCCAGCGGTCGGCGAAAGCACTGGTGCTGTGACAGTTTCGCGACCTGGCGCCGGCGTGGGTCACGCGGTGGGTGATCCGCGCGGCATCTACGCGGTGGTGATGCCGGGCGGAGGCGTGGAGGCCCGGTTCGGCCGCATGTTCAAGCACTTGCCGCCCTTCGAGCCGTCCGACGAACTTCTGCAGGCGCTCGCGGCACGGATGGTCGAGTCGAGACCACCGCTCGACGACGTCCGCTTCAGCACCGACGGCTTGGACAACACAGACCTGCCGGCCGGTTACACATACCTGGGCCAGTTCGTCGACCACGACATGACTCGAGACACGACGCCTCTGTCGCAGCAGAGACAGGACCCCTACGCCCTCATCAACTTCGACACTCCACGGTTCGACCTCGGTTCGGTCTACGGTCGCGGACCGGAGCTGGACCCGCAGCTCTACGATGGCCGCCAGCCCGGCAGGCTGTTGCTCGACGAGCACGACGGCGTGGTCGACCTGCCCCGGACGGGCACAGGAACGGCGCTGCTGGGCGACCCGCGAAATGACGAGAACCTCATCATCTGCCAGATGCAACTGGCCTTCATCCGGCTCCACAACGGCTTCGTCGACGGAGGCCACAGCTTCGCCGATGCACAGCGACTCACCCGCTGGCACTACCAGTGGCTCATCGTCCACGACTTCCTCCCGCGAATCGTGGGGCAGGGGCTCGTCGACCAGATCTTGGTCCAGACCGACCAGGGTCTCAGCGTTTCGAACGTGTTCTACAAGCCGACGAACCGCCAGCAACCGATGATGCCCGTCGAGTACTCGGCTGCGGCCTATCGGTTCGGACACAGCATGATTCGCGCCGAGTACGAGATCCACGAAAGGCGGACACTCCCGATCTTCTCCGTCGACGGAGCCGATCTGCGCGGGTCCCGGCCGCTCTCCCCGGACCTGGTTCTGGACTGGAACTACTTCTTCGAGATCCCGGGAATGGATCCCCCCGACGACCGCAACTTCGCCCGTCTCATCGACACGCAGGTCGCGCGTCCCCTGGCGACCCTTCCACCTACTGTCATCACGCCGGGGCCCGGCGCCATCACGGCCCTCGCTGCCCGCAACCTCCTGCGCGGCAAGCGCCTCGGGCTGCCCGCGGGTCAGGACGTCGCGAACGCCATGGGGCTGACCGTGCTCAGCAACGTGGACCTCGGGCTCTCCGAACCGGGTTGGGGCGGCAAGTCTCCGCTGTGGTTCTACATCCTCAAGGAGTCCGAGATCCTGGGCGGCCGTCGGCTGGGGCCCGTGGGGGCCCGCATCGTGACCGAGGTGATCCTCGGGCTGCTGGCGCTCGACCGCACTTCCTACTTCAACGCACGCGAGCGCTTCTCGCCCTCGGCTCCCACCTTCACGATGGGCCACCTCCTGAGGATGGCGAACGTGATCTGACCAGGCCGAGGCGTCGTCACTGACTGCTGGGCGCTCCCGTTCAGGACCTTTACGGATTTCCGTGGTTTCGTACGCGCATGCCGCAGGAGCAGAAGCCGTATGCCGCCCCCCGTTTGAGGGTGGAGCGCCGACAAAGTGCACAGACGATTCGGCGCCGCCGCCTGTGGGTGGCGGGTCTGCTGGCCCTGGCCGTGCTCGGTGGCACCGCTGCCGCGTACGTCCACTTGAACGGGAACCTGCGCACGGTCGACCTGGCCCCCGAAGCCGCGGGCGCGGAGGGCCGGGCGCAGGAGGGACCGATCAACATCCTGGTGCTCGGATCGGACACACGATCCAGCGCGGCGGACTGCAAGATCGGAGGCGACTGTGGCCAGCGCACACACGCCACGTCGGGCGGCGCCGCGGCCTCTGGCAACGCCGACGTGGAGATGCTCGTCCACGTATCGGCCGACCGCAGTCATGCCAGCGTCGTGAGCATCCCACGCGACACCGTCCTCGACCTGCCTGCATGCAGGAATCCCAGCTCAGGTCTGATGACACCGGCCCGCAGAGACCGGATCAACAGCACCTTGCAGGACGGGCCCAACTGCACCGTGTCAGCGGTGCACCGGCTCACCGGAGTCCGGATCGACCACTTCGTGCTGGTCGACTTCGCTGGGGTCGTGACCATGTCCAACGCCATCGGTGGCGTCCAGGTATGCGTCAGCAAGGCCGTCTACGACCCGTACTCCCACCTCAAGCTCTCGAAGGGCAGCCACACGCTGCAAGGGCTTCCTGCGCTGGAGTTCCTGCGGACGCGACACGGCTTCGGGGACGGCAGCGATGTGGGCCGCTCCGGGGCTCAGCACCTGTTCCTGACCTCCATGCTGCGCAAGATCGAGAGCGCGGCCACGCTCACCAACCCGGTCGCCGTGTACAACCTCGCCGACGCAGCGACGAAGGCCGTCACCGTCGACACCGGCATCGGCAGTGTCCAGAGCCTGACCGAGCTGGCTGCCGAGCTCAGCAAGGTGCCCAGCGAGCAGATCGCCTTCATGACGATGCCGACAGCGCCCAATCCGCGCAACTCGGCCACCGTGGTCCCCGCGCCCTCGGCGCAAGCCCTGTTCTCACGAATCGCCGCGGACCAGCCCCTGACCTCACCCAAGAAGAAAGCCACCGCGTCGAGCTCGGCGACGCCGAAGGAGACCGGCCGTCCGTCGCCGTCCCCCTCCGCAGGCACGCAGGGCTTGCCTCCCGCAGTGACCACGGCCTCCTCACAGTGCGCCTCGGTCAGCAGGGACCGCTCGGTGACGCTGAACGGCACGGCCATGTCCCCGACCCGCGCGTACCGACTGAGCCAGGACGTTCCAGACTCGGCACCGTGACCAGCAGGTGGGCCCGAGGCCCGCGCTAGCGACTTCTCAGGTTCCGCGCAAGTCGCGGCAGTAACCTTGGTCGCACCGGGCATCAGGCGAGGGCTCAACTTGACCTAGTCTCCGCGTTCTCCCCGGGCGAACATGGGCCTCTGCTGAAAGGGCGTTGCGATGTTGAGAAACGGGCTCGAACCCGCCCACCTGATCATCGTCGTCCTAGCGTTCGCGATCTTCTTCGGCTGGAAACGCCTGCCCGACATGGCCCGGAGCCTGGGACGATCCGCACGCGTCTTCAAGTCAGAGATCGACGAGATGAAGGCCGACCCGGCGCAGAAGCATCAGGCGGCGATGTCCGCTCCGAGCGAGAGCGCCTCCGCCGAGGCAGCCCTCGCTGACACACGGGGCTCGGACCAGGCCGACGGGTTGGTCGCCGCAGAAGCACGAGCAGCTGCAGCCGAAGAGCGTGTGGCGCAGGCCCGCGCCGAGGTGGACCGCCTTCGGGCCAGGCCACAGGACTGACCACCGGGCTCATCTGGGCACGCTGGCCCTCAGGTCGATGCTGCGCGTTCGCGTCAGGGACGGAACCGATAGCCCATCCCGGGTTCCGTGAGGAGATGGCGTGGCCGCGTGGGCTCCGGTTCGAGCTTGCGGCGGAGCTGGGTCATGTAGAGCCGGAGATTCGCCTGCTGGTTGAGGTAGGTGTGCCCCCACACCTCGATGAGCAGCTGCCGCTGCGACATGAGCTTGCCCGGCTGCCGCACGAGGGCCTCGAGCAGGGTCCACTCCGTCGGCGTGAGGTGCACGGTCTCCGGGTCGCCGCCGTTCCGTACGCGCGTGACCACCTTGTCGGCGAGATCGACCGTGATGTCGCCGAACTCGACTCGGGGGACGGCAGCGTCCCCCGAGGGACCGCGACGAGTGACCGCCCGGATGCGCGCGAGCAGCTCGTCCATCCCGAAGGGCTTGGTCACGTAGTCGTCGGCCCCCGCGTCGAGCGCCGCGACCTTGTCCGGGCCTCCGCCGCGGCCGGAGAGCACGATGATCGGCACGTCGCTCCACCCTCGGACGCCGTGGATGACCTCGACACCGTCGAGGTCGGGCAACCCCAGGTCGAGGATCACGAGGTCCGGAGAGACCGCGGCAACGGTCTTCAGCGCTTCCGCGCCCGAGGTGGCGACGTGGACGTCGTGGTCGCGGGCGCGCAGGTTGATCCGCAGCGCCCGGGCGAGCTGGGGATCGTCGTCCACGACGAGCACGCGGGTCACGTGATGGCACCGTGGTCGACAGGCGGGTCGACAGGCGGGTCGACAGGCAGGTCGACCACCATGGTCAGACCTCCACCGGGAGTATCTGCAGGCGTGAGCGTCCCGCCCATCGCCTCGACCAGGCCTCTGGACAGTGCCAGCCCGATGCCGAGACCGGCGGTGTTGTCGGTGTCGCCGAGACGCTGGAAGGGGCTGAAGATTCGTGCCCGGTCGCTCTCCGGGACGCCGCGTCCGTGGTCGACGACGAGGAGCTCCACGCGGTCGCCCCGCCTTCGCGCGGTCACCGTCGTGGGTGCACTTCCGGACGGGGCATGACGCAGGGCGTTGCCGATGACGTTCACCAGGACCCGCACGACGAGCGCGGCGTCGCCGGTGACCGCGGGGAGGTCATCGGGCAGACGGACGACGACCTTCGCTGCGTCCGGACCGAGCTCGTCGAGCACCGGTGGCAGCAGCTCGTCGAGCCACAGCGTCTGCCGCAGGGCGGTCAGCGCCCCGGCTCGTAGGCGTGACAGGTCCAGAAGGTCGGAGACGAGCGAGGCGAGACGCGCGAGCGACTCGTCTGCCGTGGCGAGCAGCTCGTCGCGCTCGTCGTCGGCCCAGGTGACATCCCGGCTTCGCAGGCTGCTGACGGCCGCCGTCGCGGAGGCCAACGGCGTACGCAGGTCGTGCCCGACCGCTGCCAGCAGCGCGTCACGCAGCCGCTCGGATGCTTCCAGCCGAGCCGCCAAGGCGGCAGCGCGCGCCAGCTCGTCACGCTCGAGGAGCGCCTGGACCTGTGCCGCGAACGCGCCGAGGATGGCCCGGTCGGACGCACCGAGAGGGCGCCCGGCGAGAGCGATGACGAGGTCATCCCCCGCCGACACGTGGACGTCAGCCATCTCCGGCGTGGCGGGGGCACCGGGCCCTCTCGCGTCGACCACCTGCCACGTCCCGGACCCCGAGGGGTCTGGGCACAACAGGCTCGCCGACGTCATACCGAAAGCGTGCCGCATGTGCTCGAGCAGGGTCGGCAGGGCGTCCTCGCCGCGCAGGGTCGCTCGAGCCACGTCTGAGAGCGTCCTCGCCTCGGCAGCCGCCCGAGCCGCGGCCGAGGCGGTGGAAGCAGCCCGGTGGACGACGCCGCTGACGAGCAGGCCGACGGCCACGAACCCGACCACGGTCCAGATGTTGTGCGGCTCACCGATCTCCAGCGTGCGCACCGGTGGGATGAACCAGTAGTTGAGCAGGGTCGAGCTCAACAGGGCGCAGACGACGGCGGCCCACAGGCCCCCGACGAGGGCGGTGACGATGACCGTCAACAGCAGCGCGAGCGCGTCACCGGCCAGACCGATGGCCGGACCCACGAGGACCAGACCCGCGGTGAGCGCCGCCGGCAGAACCACAGCCAGCGCCAGGCCGAAGAAGCGGCGAGGGCGCGAGAGGGCGGAGACGCTGGAAACCTCAGGCAGCGCGCCGAAGGGCATCACCTCATCGCTCACCCAGCCATCCTTGCGCAATTCATGCGGCCCGAGCCGAAACCCTTGCGGGACCTATGCAGCCGCGCTCCTACCGTCGAAAGGTGCTGAACCAGCTCTCGACCGCCAAGCGGATCCTCGTCGGCCGACCCCTGCGCAACGAGAACCTCGAAGAGACGTTGCTGCAGAAGCGGATCGCCCTGCCCATCTTCGCTTCCGACCCACTGTCGTCGGTCGCCTACGCGACGGAGGCGATCCTCAGGGTCCTCACCCTGGGCGGCCTGGCCTACCTGTACCTGACGCCGTGGATCGCAGCCGCTGTCGTCGTGCTCCTGGTCACCGTGGTGCTCTCGTACCGGCAGGTCGTCATGGCCTATCCCGGCGGCGGTGGCTCCTACGAGGTCGTGCGCGAGAACCTCGGCCGGGGGGCCGCCATGGTGGTGGCCGCGTCCCTGATGGTCGACTACGTCATGACCGTCGCCGTGTCCGTGGCTGCCGGCGTCGACAACATCATCTCGGCGTTCCCGGGCCTCAACGCCCAGCGGGTCACGATCGCCGTCGCGGTCATCGCCGGCCTGACCCTGATGAACCTGCGCGGCACCCGCGAGTCGGGACGAGCGTTCGCCGTGCCCACCTACGTCTTCGTGACCTGCATCCTCGCCGTCAGTGGTTTCGGGCTGACAAAGGCACTCTTCGGGGCCGCGCCCGTCGCCGAGAGCGCCGACTACTCCGTGCACGCCGAGCAGACCGGCCTGACCGGCCTGGCGCTGGTGTTCCTCGCGCTCAAGGCGTTCTCGTCCGGATGCACGGCGCTCACCGGTGTCGAGGCGATCAGCAACGGAGTGCCCGCCTTCCGTGCTCCGAAGTCGCGCAACGCAGCACGCACGCTTCTCGCCATGGGCGGTCTCGCGGTCGCGATGTTCGCCGGCATCACGGTCCTGGCCCTGATCGCCAAGGTCCACGTCGCAGGCGACACCTGCGACCTCGTCGGCTTCCACGGGAACTGCGAGTCCGATCCACAGCAGACCGTCATCGCCCAGCTCGCCTCGGCGGTCTTCGGGCCCGGAAGCATCATGTTCTACGTCGTCCAGGCCTCTACAGCGCTGGTGCTCATCCTCGCGGCAAACACCGCCTACAACGGCTTCCCGATGCTTGCCTCCCTCCTGGCCCATCACCGGCTCATGCCCACGCAGCTACGCACGAGAGGCGACCGCCTCGCCTACAGCAACGGCATCGTCGGCCTCGCCCTCATCGCGGGCCTGTTGATCGTTGCCTACCGGGCCGACGTCGACCAGCTGCTGCACCTCTACATCCTCGGGGTGTTCACCAGCTTCACCCTCAGCCAGGCGGGCATGGTCCGGCACTGGAACCGCCAGCTCCAGAGGGTGATCGCGCCGGGAGTTCGGCCCCGCATCAACGCAGCCCGGCTCGTGAACACGTTCGGGGCCACGCTGACGGGGCTCGTCCTCGTCATCGTGCTCGTCACCAAGTTCACGGGCGGGGCCTACCTCGTCGTCATCGCCGTGCCCCTGCTCTGCCTGCTCATGCGCGGTGTCAACCGTCACTACGCGAGGATCAGCCACGAGCTGCGCCCCACCCGTGACGCGAGGCTGCTACCGAGCCGAGTCCACGCCGTCGTGCCCGTCTCCCGGGTCAACGAGCCGGCCCTCCGCGCCCTCGCGTACGCGCGCGCCACGCGCCCCTCGTCGCTCACGGCCCTCACCGTCTGCGTCGACCCGGACGAGACCCGCACCATCCAGCAGCAGTGGCTCGAGGGTGACATCCCCGTGCCACTGACGATGCTGGAGTCACCCTTCCGCGACATCACCGCGCCCCTGTTGGAGTACGTGCAACGTCTGCGGTCGGACAACCCGCACGACCTTGTCGTCGTCTTCATTCCCGAGTACGTCGTCGACCGCTGGTGGGAAGGCATCCTGCACAACCAGAGTGCCCTACGGCTCAAGCTGCGGCTGCTCACCTTGCCCGGCGTCGTCGTCACGAGCGTGCCCTACCACCTTCGCGCAGACGCCGCCCACGAGCCGGCGAGCCTGCGCGTATGACGCGACTCAGGGACGAAGCAGTGCGTCCGACATGCGTTGGGCGAGCCACTCGGTGAACTCCCTTTCCGGCCAGCCGCATTGGCGCACCAAGGCGTCGTAGTGGCTTGGGTCGTTGAAGAACCAGAGCGCGTCGACGGCCTTCGCGTGGCCCGGCCACCCTGCCGGCACGCCCACCACCTCGAGCTGGTCGACGACCATGCGAGACCCAGCGCGGCGGTTGCGCTGGCTCCGGTCCCAGAGCTCGGCGACCTCGGGACTCGCATCGGCGGCCCGACGGACCACCTCGAACAGTCGTGCGGCCCGCTGACCGATCAGCGTGCAGACCGTCGCGTACGCCGCGAGCACCTCGCCGGGTCGGCGCGCGTCCCACACCGGCCGGAACCAGGGGCGCTCGGCGACCGGCACCGGTTCGTCGTCCCCGGCGAGGGCCTCGTCGAGGACGTCACTCAGCAGAGCGGGCTTCGTGCCGAACGCGGCAGTGACCGTGGGCCGGGCGACGCCTGCAGCGGCCGCCACCTCGGCCAGCGACGTCCCTCCGTAACCCTTCTCCTCGAAGAGCCGCGTGGCGGCGA
>JABFXB010000150.1 GCA_013361975.1 Dermatophilaceae bacterium | reverse complement strand
GAACCGAACCCGGCGGTCAGGATGCGTGCCACGACCTCCATCAGTGCGGTGAGGAAGGCGAGTCGGCCGTAGTCGGCGGCACCCAGCTCGCGGGCCACGAGCAGGTTGACGAGGAACGCGACGGGGATGGCGACCAGGGTGTGCACGACGGTCCAGACCGCCCCGCGCACCGCGCTGTCCTGCAGACCTGCGCGGCTCAGCGCGCCGGTGGGCTGCTCACTGCCTGTCATGCCGCACCCCGCTCCCCCGGTCGAGCGCGTCCCACCAGGTCGCGCTGCGCTCCGAGTGGACCTTACGGCAGAACGGCGAGCCGGGTGCCCGGAACTCGTTCAGGTCGGCAGCCGGCACGGGTCACGCCCGTGGCGGTCGCCGGTCGCCGAGGCGGGTGCGGACGGCCGCCGTGGTGCCGACCGCGATGCCACCGAAGGCGGCCGAGGCGTGCAGCGCCCCGCCGCCGAGGGCGCGCACGCGCTGTCGAGGGGTGCGACCCGGGGCGACGACCGCCTTCGCCCCGTCGACGATGAAGCTGCCCACCTGTCGCAGGGCCACCCCGTAGTAGCGGCGCACGATCGGGGCGTCCATGCCGAAGGCGTGCGAGAGCAGGACGACGTGGTTCCGGTTGCCGTAGAAGGTGTAGCGCACGTCGAAGCGGCGCCCCCGCGCATACGTGCCCGCGACGTGCTCGACGACGGCCGCAGGGGTGTAGACGACTCGGTGCCCCGCACGTCCGAGCCGCAGGACGAAGTCGCTCTCCTCCCGCAGGCACGTGCCGGGGTAGAGGTCGACGATGCCGCCGATCTCCTCGAGAGCCGACCGGCGCACCGACATGTTGGCCCCGAGCACGTGGTCGACGTCGACGTCGTGGCCCGTGTCGGCGGCGAAGTTGCCGGTGAGCGTCCCGTCGGGCAGCAGCCTGCCGACGGCATCGAGCCCCTCGTTCTCCTCGCCCGGCCGGCCGTTGCTGGCCCGGCCACCGACCGCCGCGACGGACGGGTCGGCGTAGCGCGCGACGATGTTCGCGAGCCAGTCGGGCTCGGCGTAGGCGTCGTCGTCGATGAAGGCGATGATGTCGGAGTCGGTCTCGGCGACCCCGATGGCCCGCGAGGTGGCGGTGGTCCCGCGTCCGGCCTCGTTGCGCAGGTAGCGCACTCCGGGAAAGCCTGCGACGACGTCGGCGGTGAGCCGGTGCGGCGAGGAGTCGACCACGACGATCGACTGCGGCGTGCGCGTCTGTCGCTGCAGGTGCTCGAGGCAGACCCGGACGTTGTCGGGCCGGTTGTACGTCGCGACGACCACGTCGACAGTGGGCGCGGCGGTCGACATGTGGGGAAGTATTACAGCAAAGCTTTCGCGATCGACCCGGTTCGGCACACACCCGCGGCTAGCCTCAGGTCGTGCAGCCACCGAGGGGTTCCGGTCGGCGCGGGCCACTGCGGGTGGCGGTGCTCGACCACACGGCCGAGCTCGGTGGGGCCGAGCTGGCCCTGGTCCGGCTGCTCGAAGGCCTGGACGCCGATCGCGTCGAGCCGGTGGTGGTCCTCTTCTCGGAGGGCCCCCTCGCGCGACGTCTCCGGTCGGCCGGGCACGCGGTGGAGGTGGTGCCGCTGGACGAGCGGCTCGGGGCCGCCAGCCGACGCCTGACGCCGGTCGGCGGCGCGCAGGCCGCGCTGTCGAGCGTCGGCTTCCTGCGCCGGCTGCTCACCCGCCTCCGCCGGCTCGACGTCGACCTGGTGCACACGACGACGCTGAAGGCCGACCTCGTCGGTGTGCCGGTGGCACGGCTGCTCGGGGTTCCCCTGGTCTGGCACGTGCACGACCGCATCGCCGACGACTACCTGCCGCGCTGGACGACGCGGCTCGTGCGGGCCCTGGCTCGCCGCGCACCGAGGGCCGTCGTCGCCAACTCGGCGGCAACAGCCACGACACTTCCTGGCGCGCGCGGCCTCACCGTGATCCACCCGGGCCTGACGACGGACCAGGTCACGCCGGCGCCGCGATGTCGT
Organism: Dermatophilaceae bacterium; assembly: GCA_013361975.1. Lineage (GTDB taxonomy): Bacteria > Actinomycetota > Actinomycetes > Actinomycetales > Dermatophilaceae > Terrabacter. The sequence goes on along the minus strand of JABFXB010000150.1, from coordinate 33 downwards.
CAGCCGGACGGGCCCCCCGTCGTCGGGATGGTC
>JABFXB010000483.1 GCA_013361975.1 Dermatophilaceae bacterium | reverse complement strand
GGTGCCCCCGAAGGCCGCCACGGCGGCCTCGAGCTGCTCGATGGCGTCGACGTCGAGGTGGTTGGTCGGCTCGTCGAGCACGAGCACGTTGACCTCACGCCCCTGGAAGAGCGCCATCAGCGCCCGCGTGCGTTCCCCCATCGACAGGCTGCGTGCCGGCCGCCCGACGTGCTCGGCGCCGAGACCGAACTTCGCGAGCAGGGTGCGCACCCCGGCGAGCGGCCACTCGCCGCCCGTGGTCGCGTGCGGTCCGAGCTCGCGGCGCACGACGTCGAGCACGGTCGCGTCGTCGTCGAGGAGGGCGCGCCGCTGGTCGATGACGCCGACCGACACGCGCGTGCCCAGCGTGTGCCGTCCCGAGGCGAGGGGCAGGTCGCCCAGCAGGGCCGCGAGCAGCGTCGTCTTGCCGCTGCCGTTCTCGCCGACGAGCGCGATGCGGTCACCGCGACCGACACCGAGGTTCACCGGGCCGAGCCGGAAGCCGTGCCGCTCCACGACCGCGTCCGACAGCGTCGCCACGACGTCCGCGGACGGGCGACCCTCGGTGATGGTGTAGCGCAGCTGCCACTCCTTGCGGGGCTGCTCGACGACGGTGAGGCGGTCGGCGGCCCGCTCGAGGCGCGCACCCTTGGCGGCCTGCCGGTCGGCGCGGGCGCGGTGCTTCTCGCGGATGTGCTTGTCGCCCTCCTTCGTCGCCTTGAAACCGGTGCGGCCCTTGACCGCCCACTCAGCCCGCTGGCGGGACTGCGCGAGCAGGCCGTCGCGCTCGGCGGCATACCCGGCATACGCCTCCCACGCCTGGCTGCGGGCGAGCTCGCGCTGCTCGACGTACGCGCTCCAGCCGCCCGTGTAGTGGGCGATGCGCTGCTGCTTGGCGTCGAGCTCGAGGACGCTCGTGGCGACCTCGTCGAGGAACCTGCGGTCGTGGCTGGCGATGAGCACCGGCCCGGTGTGCGATCGCACGAAGTCAGCCATCATCGCGAGACCGCGGGCGTCGAGGTCGTTGGTCGGCTCGTCGAGCAGCAGCACGTCGTAGCGGCTGAGCAGCACGGCGACGAGGCACGCCCTCGCCGCCTGGCCGCCCGAGAGCGTGCCGAGCGGACGGTCGAGCGCGACGTCGAGGCCGACCCTGGCGGCGACCTCGGACAGGCGCTCGTCGAGGTCGGCCGCACCGAGGGCGAGCCAGCGCTCGAGGGCGAGGGCGTAGCGATCGGAGCTGCCGGGGAGGCCGTCCGCGACCGCGCTCGACGCAGCATCGAGCTCGCCGTCGGCGGCCGTGACGCCCGTGCGGCGGCGGGCGTAGGCGAGCAGTGTCTCGTCGGCGTTCGGCACGACCTGCGGCAGCCACGCCACGGTGGCGTCGCGCGGCGCGAGCCGGATCGAGCCGGCTTCGACCCCGAGGTCACCGACGATCGTGCGCATGAGCGTCGACTTTCCGGAGCCGTTGGGGCCGACGACGGCCGTGACGTCACCGTCGGCGAGGGTCAGGTCCAGGCCGGAGAAGAGGGTGCGCGCGCCGAAGGCGACGTCGAGGCCGGAGAGCGTGAGCGTGCAAGACGCCGTGGGAGACATGGCGAGGTCCTTGATGGTCGGCAGGGCCCCGCGGCGTGACGTCAGCTCAGCGGCGACAGGTCAGGGCGCGGGCGGGTACGAGGCATCAGGAGATCCACACGGGCAGGACCGTATGCCGTGCGGCGCCGCCCCGTCCACCGAGTTTCCGCGCCCAAACCGCCCGGCGGCAGACGGGTGGACTGGCTTCGACCCTGAGCGCGGACCCTGACTCCGGTCAGGGTCGGGTGCGACCGTGGTAGGGGTGAGAATCAGGCTTGTGACGGATGTGCCGGCCGACTCGCCTCCGAGATGGTTGGGCCCATGATCACAGTGGAACGACTCACCAAGCGCTACGGCCCGTTCACGGCCGTCGATGACATCTCGTTCGAGGTGAAGCCCGGCCTCGTCACCGGCTTCCTCGGGCCGAACGGTGCCGGCAAGACGACCGCGATGCGCGTCATGTCCGGCCTGACTCCCGCGAGCTCGGG
>JABFXB010000251.1 GCA_013361975.1 Dermatophilaceae bacterium | reverse complement strand
GCCGTCGCAGGTGTCGATGATCATCGCCACGGCCTGCGCGGCCCGGGCCGGGGCGAGCCGGCCACCCCCGAACTCGGTCACGTAGAAGGTGTCGAGCGTCTGGCCGGCGTACGTCGCGATGTGCGCCGAGCGCACCGTCAGCGAGGCGCGGGCGAGCGTGATGCCGATGTCCTGCAACAGGCCCGTGCGGTCCGTCGCGCGCACCTCGATGACGGTGGCGGTGTCGGACGCGCTGCTGATGACCATCGCGCGGGTCGAGTCCACCGAGCCGGAGCCGGGGCTGCGCACACCAGCAGCCCGGCGGCGCTGGAGCTTGCCGAGCGGTGACCGGTCGCCGCCGGCGACGCGGGTCAGGTCGCGTGAGATGACGGCCGGCAGTGGCGTCTCCCCGCCCGGCGAGTCGACCCACCACTCGTTGACGGCGAGGCCGTCGACGGTGCGGACGATGGCCGAGCGCACGACGAAGCCGTGGGCGGCGAGGAGGCCCGCGGTGTCGGCGAAGAGGCCCGCCCGGTCGCGGTCGATGATGTCGATGCGGTGCGCCCCGCCCAGCGAGGTCACCGTCACGTAAGCCTCCCCGGTGGCGACGTGGTCGAGCGCGTCGTCGGGAAGCGTCAGGGACTCGGTCGGTTCCACGGCGAGCTGGTCCTCCGTCTCTGCCTGGGCGGTGAGAGCCGTCCGGCAGGCCGCGTAGAGCCGCTGGACGAGCCCGGCCCGCCAGTCGCTCCAGGCCTTCGGACCGGCCGCTGACGCGTCCGCCTCGGTGAGGGCGCGAAGAAGGTCGAGGGTGGTGACGGACCCGTCGACGGCCTCCGAGAGCGCGGCGATGGTCGCCGGGTCCTCGGGGTCGCGGCGCGTCGCCAGGTCGACCAGGGTGAGGTGCTCGCGCACGAGCCGCACCACGGTGTGCCGGTCGGCCTCGCCGACACCGATGCGCTGCAGCACGGTGTCGGCCAGCTCGGCGCCCGTCGCGGAGTGGTCGCGCGAGCCGGGCACCTTGCCGATGTCGTGGAGCACCGCGGCGAGCATGAGCAGGTCGGGACGGGAGACGTCGCGCACCATGCCGCTCGCCGCGACGACCGTCTCGATGAGGTGGCGGTCGACCGTGTGGCGGTGGACGGCGTTGCGCTGGGGCCGGCTGCGCACGGCCTGCCACTCGGGGATCCAGCGCTCGACGACGCCGGCGAGGTCGAGACCTTCCCACACGGTGACGAGTCCGGGGCCGGCGGCGAGGAGGTCGGCGAAGAGGTTGCGCGCGACCTCGGGCCACGGTTCGGGCATCGGGGGCGCTTGTGCCGCAAGGTTCTTCAGCGTCGTCGGCGACAGCGGTATGCCGCCCCGAGCCGCCACGACGGCCGCGCGCAGCGGGATGATCGGGTCGGCGGCGAGGTCGGCCGACGGCCCGAGGACCGCCTCACCGTCGTGCCGGTAGAGGCCGTAGCCGAGCGGGGCCAGCTGCGGACGGCGGGGCCCGACGCGGAGCGTCCTGGCGCGCTGGGACTGCATGGCCCGGCGCAGGGTGCCGTCGACGGCATACGCGATGGTGCGTGCGGACGTCGAGAGGTCGGTGAGCAGGTCGTCGGCGTCGGTGTAGCCGAGCAGGGCGGCGCAGGCGTCCTGCTCGTCGCGGGTCAGCCGGTCGCGGCCGCGGCCGGTGACGACGTGGATCGCGTCACGCACGTCGAGGATGCGCTCGTACGCGTCGTCGACCTCCCCGTGCGGGCGGTCCGTCAGCCATGCCGCGGTCAGCGCGCGGAGCACGGACATGTCCCGGAGGCCTCCGTGGGCCTCCTTGAGGTCGGGCTCGATGAGGTGGGCGAGGTCGCCCTGGCGGGCGTGCCGCTGGACGACCGACTCCTGCATCTCCCCGAGCCGGGTGCGGGCGTTGGCGCGCCAGTCGTGCGCGACGGTGGAGCGGGCCGCGTTGACGACGTCGGCGTCACCCGCGACGTGCGTGAGGTCGAGCAGCCCGACCGCGGCGGAGAGGTCGTCGGAGGCCACGGACCGGCAGTCGGCCACGGTGCGCACGCTGTGGTCGAGGCGCACCCCGGCGTCCCAGATCGGGTACCAGAGCTTGTCGGCGAAGGCCCCGACCTCCTTGCCGGACAGGCCGCGCGGGTGGTGCACGAGCACCAGGTCGTAGTCGCTGAGCGGACCTCCGTCGCCTCGCGCGAGCGAGCCGACGGCAGCGAGGGCCACGCCCTCGTGCCGTCGGCCCGCGCACGCCTCGCGCCACAGCTCCTGGAGCCAGCCGAAGCCGAACTCGGCGAGCGCCCGGCGCCGGGTCTGGCCGGCGCCGGGCGTCGCGAAGGTGCGGGTGCCGGCGAGGTCCAGACGTCGGGTGGTCACATCCGTCATGTCAGGTCTCGCCGTCCCCTCGAGTTGCATTCGTACGTGTCGTGCTGGTGCTGCGGGTGATCCGGTGGCCCGCCCCTCAGAGGGCGTCGACGCCACGCTCGCCGGTGCGGACGCGGACCACCTCGTCGACCGGGACGGCCCAGATCTTGCCGTCGCCGATGCGGCCGGTCTGGGCCGCCTTGAGGATGACCTCGAGCACGTCGGCCGAGTCGACGTCGTCGACGAGCACCTCGAGGCGCACCTTCGGCACGAAGTCGACGGTGTACTCGGCGCCGCGGTAGACCTCGCTGTGCCCGCGCTGGCGGCCGTAGCCGCTGGCCTCGCTGATGGTCATGCCGGCGACTCCGAAGGCCTCGAGGGCCTCCTTCACCTCGTCGAGCTGGTGCGGCTTGATGATGGCGGTGATGAGCTTCACGCGGATGCCCCTTCCTTGGAGGACGGCTCGTCGGCGACGGGCTGTCGGGTTCGTTCGGCCACGATGCCTGAGGTGGGCAGGCTACGGCTGCCACCCGTGAACGAGCCGAGGTCGTACGCGGTCTCCGCGTGCTCCAGCAGGTCGATGCCGCTGACCTCCTCCTCCTCGGAGACGGTGAAGCCCATGGTCTTGTGCAGGACCCAGCCGATGGCGAAGGTCACCACGAAGGAGTAGATCAGTACCGCGACCGCGCCGAGGGTCTGGGCCCACAGCTGTCCAAAGCCTCCGCCGAAGAAGAGACCGTCGTTCATCTTGAGGCCGGCCGTGCCGGTCGGGCTGTTGGTCGCGTCGGCGAGGAAGCCGATGAGCAGGGTGCCGATGAGCCCGCCGACGAGGTGCACGCCGACCACGTCGAGACTGTCGTCGAAGCCGAAACGGAACTTGAGGCCGACCGCGAGGGCACAGCCGATACCTGCCGCGAGACCCACGACGAGGGCCCCCCACGGGGAGACGGTGGCGCAGGCCGGCGTGATGGCGACGAGGCCGGCGACGACGCCGGAGGCCGCGCCGAGCGAGGTGGCGTGGCCGTCGCGGATCTTCTCCGTGATGAGCCAGCCGAGCATGGCCGTGCAGGTGGCGCCAAGGGTGTTGACCCAGACGCCGGAGGCCAGGGTGCCCGCGCTGAGCGCCGAGCCCGCGTTGAAGCCGAACCAGCCGAACCAGAGGATGCCGGCACCGATCATGACCAGGGTCAGGTTGTGCGGACGCATCGGCTCCTTGGGCCAGCCGACCCGCTTGCGGAGCAGGATCGCCAGGGCGAGGCCCGCGACACCGGCGTTGATGTGGATGGCCGTGCCACCCGCGAAGTCGTAGGCGCCGGCGCCGCCGAGGAAGAGACCCTCGGCCTTGTTGGCGATCCAGCCACCCGTCTCGGCCGCGAAGCCGTTGAAGGCGAAGACCCAGTGGGCCGCGGGGAAGTAGACGAGCGTCGCCCAGATCACTGTGAAGACGGTCCACGTGACGAACTTGGCCCGGTCCGCGATGGCGCCGGAGACGAGAGCCACGGCGATGATCGCGAAGACCACCTGGAAGGCCACGAAGGCGCCACCGGGGATGCCGCCGGCCGCCGGTGTGCCGCCAGCGGCCGGTACGAAGCCGTAGATGGCACCGAGCACGCCCTTGAGCCCGAAGTGTTCGAAGGGATTGCCGATGAGACCGCCGCCGACGTCGTTGCCGAAGGTCTCGCTGTAGCCCCAGAGGATCCACGCCGTGCCAACCGTGCCCATCGTGATGAACGACATCATCATCATGTTGAGGACGCTCTTGGTGCGGACCATGCCGCCGTAGAACAGGGCGAGCCCGGGCGTCATGAACAGGACCAGCGCGGCCGCTGCCAGGACCCACGCTGTGTTCCCGCTGTCGGTGAACGGCGCGTCTGCCGTCACGTAGGTAAGTGCGCTCATGGCGAGAACTGTGGACGGACGGAATTTCGGTCGATCGCGCTGTTTGTTACGGGCGTGTCAACAAGGACGAGGCGGTGTTAGCGGCTGGTTTCCGCCACCGCGGTCGTCCGGATCGTGGACAACCGGCCGCGGGCCGGACGTCACATGACGATGGCGTCGACGAAGGCCTCGGGATCGAAGGGGGCGAGGTCGTCGGGGCCCTCCCCCAGGCCGACGAGCTTGACCGGCACGCCGAGCTGGCGCTGGACGGCCACGACGATGCCGCCCTTCGCGGTGCCGTCGAGCTTGGTGAGGACGATGCCGGTGACGTCGACCGCCTCGGAGAAGACCTTGGCCTGCTGCAGGCCGTTCTGGCCGGTGGTGGCGTCGAGCACGAGGAGCACCTCGTCGATCTCGCTCTGCTTCTCGATGACGCGCTTGACCTTGCCGAGCTCGTCCATGAGGCCGACCTTGTTGTGGAGGCGACCGGCCGTGTCGATGATGACGACGTCGGCCTCCTCCTCGATGCCGGCCTTGACGGCGTCGAAGGCGACAGCGGCAGGGTCGGCGCCGTCCTTGTCGGACCGGACGGTGGGCACGCCGACCCGGGCACCCCACGTCTCGAGCTGGTCGGCGGCGGCGGCGCGGAAGGTGTCGGCGGCCCCGAGGATCACCTCGCGGTCCTCGGCGACGAGCACACGGGCAAGCTTGCCCACCGTCGTCGTCTTGCCCGTGCCGTTGACGCCGACGACGAGGATCACTGCGGGACGGTCGCCGACCCGGCTGCTGGCGATGCGGCGGTCCATGTCGGGCTGCACGAGCTCGAGCAGGTCGTCGCGGAGCCAGCCGCGGACGGTGGCCTCGTCGGTGGTGCCGTCGACCTTGACCTTGGTGCGCAGGGAGTCGACGAGCTGCGTCGTGGCCTCGACACCGAGGTCGGAGCCGATGAGGGTGTCCTCGACCTCCTCCCAGGTCTCCTCGTCGAGGCGCCCGCGCGAGAGCAGCGCGAGCAGGCCCTGCCCGATGGAGGAGTTGGACCGCGCGAGCCGCGCTCGGAGGCGCTGCAGCCGGCCACGCGCGGACTCGGGCCGCTCGATGGCGGGCGCAGGAGGCGCCGGGGGTGCGGCCGGAGCCTCCGGGGCGACCGTCTCAGGAGCAGGGGCCGGCGCGCCCGGCTTCTCGGGTGGCGCGACGGTGTCGGTCGAGTCGGTGGGGGGTCTGCGGTCGAGGTCCTCGGCAGGCAGGCCCGGCGCGGCGGGCGGCGCTTCGCGCTCGATGGTGCGGCCGCCGCGACCCCGCACGAGGTTGACGCCGTAGGCGACCGCTCCGGCGAGGATGACGACGCCGATGATGACGAAGATCAAGACTGTGTCCACGTCAGACATCCAATCATCAGGGACGCAGGGCCCGCTCAGGCGAACGCAGTCGCCCGGCTCCTCGGCCCGGCGCGCCCCACCGCGACCAGGCGTCGCGCCACCACCAGGTCGCCGCCACCGCGACCAGCGGCAGGTAGGTGATCAGGTAGCGCGACCGCCCCTGGAAGAGCAGGGTGAAGGCGGCGACACCGACCAGTGAGGCGAGGACGAGCAAGGACTCGGCCGTGACCCGACCGCGCAGCCACCCCACGCCGACGAGGGTGAGCACGAACCACCACAGGCCCTGGGTGATCGCGACCCGCGCGTCGAAGAGCCGCCCGTCGGGCGAGTTCCAGGACTGGACGAGCTCGTAGGGCGCGGCGCGGTGGACGGGCCGGCGTGAGAGGTCCGTGCCTTCGCCGTAGACCCAGAACATCCCGTCGCCCCAGTTGAAGTCGAGCTTGTTCACCTCGAACAGGACCACACCGGCCACACCCCGGCGCTTCAGCTCGTCACGGATGAACCGCTGTGAGATGCGCGTCTGGACGTCGGTGGGCCTGCCGGAGGTGCTGCTGTTCACGGGGCGGTCGTAGCCGCCGAAGACGAGGTTGTGGTTGGGGCCCACCTGGGTGCGCAGACCGGCCGCCACGTAGTGCCACGACGACGCGGCCACGCCGGGGGTGGTGCGCGGAGGGTCGGCGAGCCGCGTCACGACGGGACCGGACACGAGAGCGGCCACGACGACGCCGGCCACGACCCCGGCGAGCTGCAGCCCCGACCTGCCCCACGAGGCGCGGGAGCCCCGGAGCACGGCCAGGGCCACGAACCACAGGGCTCCGGCGACGAGGACGGCCACCGGCGTGACCTTGAGGGCGAAGCCCAGCGCCAGGACGGCTCCCCCACCGGCTGCCCACGCGACAGCGGAGGTCCAGCGGTCCGAGCGGTGGGACCTCACGAAGCAGTAGACGGCCCACACCGTGGCCCACATGGACGGGATGTCCGTGTAGGGGACGGCCATCCACGGGCTCAGGCCGATGAGGGCTGTGAAGAGCAGCATCGCCGCGAGGGCGGCGGCGTGGCCCGCCAGGCGCGCCGTCAGGAGGTGGACGCCGAACAGGGCGATCGCGAAGCAGACGACCTGGATGGCGAGGAACGCGGTGCCGTAGCCGAGACCGAGGGCGTCGCCGAGCCGCCGCGCCTGGCGCGCGAGCGCGAGCAGCAGGTCGTTGTTCGGATAGCGCGACAGGTAGGCCACCTGCAAGGGCGTGATGGCGTCGCGTGGCTGGCTCACGATGTTCTGGATGAGCTTCGAGTCCCACGTCGTGACGTAGTAGCTGGCGTACCCCACGAACCCCGCGGCCGCCGTGCACAGCGCCCCCAGCGGCAGGGCCAGGCGTCGGGCCAACGCCTCGGGGACCGGGCGACCCCAGCGACCGACGAGGACCGCGAGCACCAGCAGCCCGACGTACGAGGCGACGGCCCCGACCCGGTCGTAGGGGATCGCGGTGAACCGCGGCACGACGATGGTCAGCAGGACGAGCCCGAGCAGCAGCACACCCGTCACCCGGCTGGCCAGGATCCCCGTCCTGACGCTCCGCGTCGCTGCCGCGGCTACCATCGTCCCCTCCAGCACTGCGTTTCCCCTGTCGCTCGCAGGGTAACCCGCGCAGCCGGGCGGGGGCCGGGTTGCCGCAAGCCGCGGACGGCCCGTCGTTACGGCATCCGGGCGTCGGTGCGGCGGACCACCCCGCCCGCGCGCCGGAGGGCGTCCTCGGCGATCGCCTCGCCCTTGGCGGTGAGCACGTCCCGCCCGCCACGGTGCGCAGGCACCGCCACGACGCCGACGACGGCCACGGCGAGCACGGTGACGACGAGCATCGAGATGACCAGGAAGAGCATGTGGCAAGAGTGACGCATGTGACCTGTGTGATGCAAATAGCACAGTGTGACGATTCGGCAACCCGAGCCGAGCACGCTCGGGGCGCGCCAGAGCCGCCCGCTCCCTCGCGGTGGACCCCTGCCGTATGCCGTCCGGCTCAGGCCGGCTGGTCGGCGACGTCGCGCAGGCGCTGTGAGACGACGGTCGTCACGCCGTCGCCGCGCATGCTGACGCCGTAGAGGGCGTCGGCGATCTCCATCGTCTTCTTCTGGTGCGTGATGACGATGAGCTGGGAGCTGTCGCGCAGCTCCTCGAAGAGGGTGATGAGGCGGCCGAGGTTGGCGTCGTCGAGCGCGGCCTCGACCTCGTCCATGATGTAGAACGGCGACGGGCGCGCCTTGAAGATCGACACGAGCAGCGCCACCGCCACAAGCGAGCGCTCACCACCCGAGAGCAGCGAGAGCCGCTTGATCTTCTTGCCCGGCGGCCGGGCCTCGACCTCGAGACCGGTCGTGAGCATGTTGGACGGGTCGGTGAGCACGAGGCGGCCCTCGCCGCCCGGGAAGAGCCGCTGGAAGACGCGCTCGAACTGGACCGCGGTGTCCTCGAACGCCTCGGCGAAGACGCGCTCGACGCGCTCGTCGACCTCCTTGACGATGTCGAGCAGGTCGCGCTTGGAGCTCTTGAGGTCCTCGAGCTGCTCGGTGAGGAACTTGTGGCGCTCCTCGAGGGCCGAGAACTCCTCCAGCGCGAGCGGGTTGATGCGGCCGAGGGCGTTCAGCTTGCGCTCTGCCTGGCGCAGCCGCTTCTCCTGCGCCTCGCGCACGAACGGGATCGGGTCGGGCTGCGGCGCGTCGGGGTCGGCGTCGGGGTCGGGCACGAACGGCACCAGCTGGTGCGGGCCGAACTCCTCGACGAGGTCGGCGGGCGCGATGCCGAGCTCCTCGACCGCCCTGGTCTCGAGCTGCTCGATACGCAGGCGCTGCTGGGTGCGGGCGACCTCGTCGCGGTGCACGGTGTCGGTGAGCTCACGCAGCTCGGCCTGCAGCACCCCGATGTCACGACGAACCACAGCGAGCTCCGCGTCCCGCTCGGTGCGGTCGGCCTCGCCGGCGGCGCGGGCCCGGCCGGCCTCGTCGGCCGACTCGACGAGCAGCCCGTGGGCCCACTCGGCGGCCGTGCGCACGGCCTCGGCGACAACGGCCTCGCGCTGGCGGCGAGCACGCTTCTCGGCGAGGCGCTCTCGCGCCTGCTCCTCGTGGCGGGCGCCGCGCTCCAGCGCGTCGGC
>JABFXB010000094.1 GCA_013361975.1 Dermatophilaceae bacterium | reverse complement strand
GTCGAGCTGCTCCTTGGACTCCCACACCTCGACCAGGTCGAAGCCGTCGGCCGAGGGATAGGCGTAGTGCACCAGGAGGCCCTCCACCTCCCCGTCCTCCGACATGACCTCGAGCACGGCCCTGTGCATGGCCAGGTACACGTCGATCGGCGCAGGCACGTGGACCTGATATCCGTACATCGCCATACCTCCATCTGCTCCTCCGATGGGACGGCAGCGGCTGCGCGGCTGTCAAGGCCCTGTCGGCTCAGTGCACGAAGCGGGGGGTCCAGACCTGACCTGCTTCGGTGACGCGGGTGCCTGTGGCGCAGACGACGACGAGGCACTTCATGTCGATGGTTGCCGGGTCCAGGGCCTCCAGCGTCGTCACGGTGAGGGACTCCTTGGCGCGGCCGACGTCGCGACCGACGACGACGACGGTGTCACCGGAGCGCTCCTCGAGCAGCACCTTCCTGGCCCGGGCGACCTGCTCGGTGCGGCTGCGGGAGGCGGGGTTGTAGAGGGCGATGACCAGGTCGGCTGCGGCGGCGGCGCGGAGGCGCCGCTCCACCACCTCCCACGGCTTGAGCCGGTCGGAGAGCGACATGATGGCGAAGTCGCCGCCGAGGGGGGCGCCGGCGCGAGCAGCCACGGCCTGGGCGGCGGTGACGCCCGGCAGCACACGCACGGGCACGTCGGTGTAGCCGTGGGTGTCAGCGGCCTCGAAGACGGCCGACGCCATGCCGAAGACGCCGGCGTCGCCGCCGGACACGACGGCGACCCGTTCACCCTTGCGGGCCAGCTCGAGCGCGTCGCGGGCCCGGTCGACCTCGACGGTGTTTCCCGAGGCATGGCGGACGAGGCCCTCTCGCTGGGGCACGCGGTTGACGTACGGCGCGTAGCCGACGACGTGACCCACCTCGGCGAGCGCGGCGGAGGCCTCCGGGGTGAGCCACCGGTCCGGTCCGGGACCCAGGCCGATGACGACGACCTCGCCGGAGGTGTCCGCCGAGCCGCCTTGTCCTGAAGGGTGTTCCGCAGGGGTCGCGGGCGCGGACGAGGCTGCCCGGCCGGCGGCGTCGGCCCGCAGGTCCTTGCCCGGCACGACGACCATCGACATGTACGGCACCGTCGAGGGGTCGACCTCGGCGACGGGCAGCACGCGCTCGGCGTCGGAGCTCGCCCGCTCGACGTAGCGCGCCTCGTCGAGGCGGCCCGCCTGGCGCAGCGCCTCGCGCACGTTCTCGAAGGTGCGGCCGAGCTTCATGACGACGGCGGCCTCCGTGTCGGCCAGACGGCGGGCGAGCTCCGGCACCGGGAGCGTGCCGGGCAGGATCGTCAGCACGTCCTCGTGGCGGCAGAGTCCCGTGGCGACCGCTGCGGCGCTGCCGCTCACCGAGGTGACGCCCGGCACGACGGCCGTGTCGTAGCGGTCGGCCAGGCGGTCGTGCAGGTACATGTACGTGCCGTAGAAGAGCGGGTCGCCCTCGGCCAGGACCACGACGTTGCGGCCCGAGTCCAGATGCGCGGCAAGCCGATCCGCCGACTTGTCGTAGAAGTCGGCCATGAGCCCGTGGTAGCCCAGGGGGTGGTCGGTCGAGCCCGTGGTGACGGGGTAGGTCAGGAGCTCCTCGACGACGCCCTCGCGGAACCAGGACGCGGCGATGCGTCGGGCGATGGAGTCGCCCTTGGGTCCGCTGTGGAAGGCGACCACGTCGGCCTCGCCGATGAGGCGGGCGGCCTTGACGGTGACCAGCTCCGGGTCGCCGGGACCGACGCCGACCCCCCGCAGCCAGCCGCTCACAGCTCCTCCTCGCGGGCGAGCGCGTTGACGGCGGAGGCGGCGAGGGCCGATCCGCCGCGCCGACCGTGGACGACGAGCCACGGGATGCCGAAGGGGTTCTCGGTGAGGGCCACCTTCGACTCGGCCGACCCGATGAAGCCGACCGGGATGCCGACGATCGCGGCCGGGCGCGGCCCACCGTCGGCGATCGTCTCGAGCAGGTGGAAGAGGGCGGTGGGGGCGTTGCCGATGGCCACCACCGCCCCCTCGAGACGGTCGCCCCAGAG
>JABFXB010000321.1 GCA_013361975.1 Dermatophilaceae bacterium | reverse complement strand
TCGACCGGCTGGCTCGTCGCGGCCTCGTGCGCCGCCTCCGGTCGGAGACGGACCGGCGCACCGTGCTCGTCGAGATGACCGAGCTCGGCCAGGACCTGACGTGGGAGGCGTACGGCCCCCTCGTGCGAGCAGGCCAACCGGCGCTGGAGGCGTTGTCGGCGGAGCAGCTCACCTTCCTCACGGAGCACCTGCAGCGCATCACGGCGCTCACGGACGAGCACCGCGAGCGGCTGGCCAAGCAGGGGGTCCGCGAGTTCTGACGCGAGCCCCGGCACTCGCCGGGTGGTGGCGTTCAGCGGAGGGTCGGCGGACCGGCCTCGACCCGACGACGCACCTCGGCCAACCCCTCCGCGCCCTGTGGCACGTCCCACCAGCTCTCGACCCACCACGTCGCGCCCGCCTGCTCCCACGCGGCGGGCTCGGCGGGCTCCAGCCGGGTGAAGTCGCCCCACGAGTCGGCCTCGATGACGACGTCGTAGTCCTCCCACGCCAGTCCCTGCTCCTCGCGGAGCCGGCGCACCGGCTCCACGACGGCGGTGAACGCCTCGAGGGTCTTCGGCCCGTCGTCAGTCTGGTGGATCGCCGGGATGAGCCCCTGCCAGCGGGCTGCTCGTTCGAGGGAGCGCTGCCGGCCGCCGCCTTGCGTGGGTGCCCCGACGACCCAGACCGGCGGGTGCGGGCGCTGGGGTGTCGGCGGCGGGAGCATGAAGTCGTTGGCCCGGGCGCTGTAGTACTCACCGGCATACGTGAAGGAGCCTGCGTCGCCGAGCAGCCCGGCGTAGACGTCGAGGCACTCGTCGAGCTTTCTGGCGCGCACGGCGCGGCCCTCGTCGGGCTCGAACGCGAGCCAGCCCGGGTGCAGGGCCCCGAGCCCGACCGACATGAAGGCCCGGCCGCCGCTGATGCGGTCGACGGAGCCCACCTTCGAGGCGAGGTCCCAGGGGCGGTGCCGGCCCGCGGGCGTGAGCAGCGTGCCGAGCCGGATGCGCTCGGTGACCATGGCCGCAGCCCCGAGCTGGACCCACGCGTCGACGCCGTAGAGCGCCTCCCAGCCGAAGACGGCGTCCCAGCCGCGCTGCTCGCCCAAGCGAGCGAGGTCGGCGAACTCTCGCTCGGTGGCGTACGGGATGACGAAGCCGCTCCTCATGTGCCGTTCCTACCAACGGACACCGACACCCGAGGGCCGAGCGACCGACCTGCAAGAAGTTGCAGTTCTTTCTTTGAGTTTTCGGTCCGATGCGGAACGATGGTGGCTCGTGACGCGATCAGCAACCCCGACCTTGACCCACCCCCTCGGCCACCTCGAGGTGCGTGAGGAGACGACCCCCGTCCACGCGGCGGACCGGCCCGACGCCGCCTGGTGGCGGCAGGCCGTGATCTACCAGATCTACCCCCGCTCGTGGGCCGACGCCGACGGCGACGGCATCGGTGACCTGCCCGGCATCACGTCGCGCCTGCCCCACCTCAGGTCCCTCGGCGTCGACGCCATCTGGCTCTCGCCGTTCTACACCTCGCCCCAGGCCGACGCCGGCTACGACGTCGCCGACTACCGCGACGTCGACCCGATCTTCGGCACGCTCGCCGACGCCGACGCGATGATCGCCCGTGCCCACGAGCTCGGCCTCAAGGTCATCGTCGACATGGTGCCCAACCACAGCTCGGACGAGCACGCCTGGTTCCAGGCGGCTCTCGCCGCCGGCCCCGGTTCGGCCGAGCGCGAGCGCTACATGTTCCGCGCGGGCCGCGGCGAGCACGGCGAGCTGCCCCCGAACAACTGGGAGTCCGTCTTCGGCGGTGCAGCGTGGACCCGTGTGACCGAGGCCGACGGTCGCCCGGGCCAGTGGTACCTGCACCTCTTCGACCCGAAGCAGCCGGACTTCAACTGGGAGCACCCCGAGGTGCGCGCCGAGTTCGAGTCGATCCTGCGCTTCTGGCTCGACCGGGGCGTCGACGGCTTCCGCGTCGACGTCGCGCACGGCCTCATCAAGCAGCAGGGCCTGCCCGACACCGAGGAGGAGCGCACCGTCATGCTCGGCCACGCCGAGCACGACGACGAC
>JABFXB010000455.1 GCA_013361975.1 Dermatophilaceae bacterium | reverse complement strand
CGGAGCCGGCGCCAGAGCTGCACGCCGTGCCAGACGACGGCCGCGGCAGCGCACACGGCCCCCGCGAGCGTGAGCCACCACCAGCCGCTCGGCACGCCGACGAAGACGAGGAAGGACCCGGCGAGCAGCATTGCGAGGCGGCGGCCCTGCTCTTTGCGACCGTCGACGGTCGGCGGCGTCTTCAGCAGGGCCTGCGCGAAGTGGGTGCTCCACACCATGACGGCGTGGGTCACCGCCCCGAGGAGCACGAGGTGGATGACGAGCCAGTCGGCGGCAGGCAGCGCGCGGCCGAACGCCGCGACGACCAGGGCGGCGGTCAGCCACAGGGTCGTGGGGTGGTCACGCAGGGCCCACGCGCCGCGGCCCGGCAGGCTGCCGACGGTGGGACGCGGGGGCGTCGGCACGCTCGTCTGCGGGTCGGTGGTGGTCACGGGCGTGGGGGGCGGCGTGGGGTGGTGGCGTCAGGCGCGGCGGGTGAGTCGAAGCGTCCAGGCCTCCGGCCCGCGCTCGAGGTAGGTGATCTCGATGGCTCCCTCCTCGCGCTCGGCGATCTGGGCCAGCAGCGGCTTCGGGTCGTGCGGCGCGACGAGCCGCATGGACGACCCTGCCGTCACCGCCCCCAGCGCCCCGAACACCGTGGCGTGGCGCAGGGCGTGCGGGATGGCGCGGACGTCGAGCTCCGGCTCACCGCTGTCGGAGCACCCGCAGCCGCACCCGGGCTTGCTGACGTCGGAGACGGGAAGGGAGGCAGGCACGGTCACGGGAGCTCCTGGGGATTGCGATGGGCGAACTATTTATTACACTGCTGATGTGAAAAATAGCCGACGGGACGAGGCCGCGCCAGTGAGGGTGCCCTTCCCTGCCGTCCGGCATGCTGGTGCGATGGCAGAGCGCATGGGACCCACCCCCCTTCCCGAGGTGTCCTCCGCCCGCGGGAAGGTGCTCTCGGCCCTCGCCTCCCTCGAGGACTCCGGCCACCCGGCCACGATCGCCGAGCTCGCCGACTCGCTCGGTGGTCACCCGAACACCACGCGCGCCCACCTCGGCCGCCTCGTCGAGGCCGGCCTCGTCGAGAGGGTCACCCTCGAGAGCGGGTCACGCGGTCGCCCCGCCCACGGCCACCGGCTGACCGAGCGAGGGCGCCTCGTGCTGCAGGCGGTTCAGGTTGCCCGGCCGGTGACGACCGACGAGCTCGTCCTCGCCATGGCCGAGCACCTCGCCACGACACCGGACGCCGAGGTGCACGCCCGCGCCATCGGGCGTCACTGGGCGGCCCAGCTGGCCGACGACGAGGCCTCGCCCGCCGCGCCGGTCGAGCAGGTCGTCTCGCTGCTGACGACGGCCGGCTTCTCGCCGCGGGTCGAGGACTCCGGTGACGTCGCCCTGCGCACCTGCCCGGTGCTGCGCTCCGCGCGCGAGCACCCGGGGGTCGTCTGCACGATGCACGCCGAGATGCTCCGAGCCACCCTCGAGCGGTCCGGAACAGGCGACCTCGACGTCGGCCTGGTCCCCTTCGCCCGCGAGGGCGCCTGCCTGGTGAGGCTCACCCCGGCCGCCGGTCGGTAAGAACGAGCGCGCTCGTTGCCGCCAACATGCCGTGGCCGCATCGGCCACCTGACAGGAGGCACGACATGACTCGAACGAGAACGCTTCGGCGGAAGATGGTCTCGCTGGTGGCTCTCCTTCTCGGAGGGCTGCTCGGCACGGTCCTGGCATCCGGCATGGTGTCCGCCAGCGCGGGCGACACGACCGTGGCCGCCCATGCGCACTCCGCCGCCGCCACGACGCAGAAGACGTCGCGCGCGGCCTTCCACGACCAGATGCGCAAGCTCTGGGAGGACCACGTCACGTGGACGCGTCTCGCCATCGTGACCTTCGCCGACGGGTCGGCCGGCTTCGACGCCACGGCTGCCCGGCTGCTGAAGAACCAGCGCGACATCGGCGACGCCATCGCGCCGTTCTACGGCACGGCGGCCGGCAACCGTCTCGCGGCGCTGCTGCACGACCACATCACCATCGCGGTCGAGGTGCTGAAGGCGGCGAAGGCCGGCGACACGGCTGCG
>JABFXB010000024.1 GCA_013361975.1 Dermatophilaceae bacterium | reverse complement strand
CCGGCCCCGACGAGGCTCGGCGCACCGTAGCCCCAGCCCGCGGCGAGCACGAGCGAGCCCAGCCAGGCGCCGAGCGCGTTGGCGGTGTTGAGCGTCGAGTGGTTGAGCGCCGCCGCGAGCGACTGCCCCTCGTGCGCGACGTCCATCAGGCGCGTCTGCAGCAGCGGCACGACGATCGAGGGCAGCAGCCCGAGCACGAAGACGAGCAGCACCGCCAGCCACAGGGTGCGGGCCGCGAACCCGAAGACGCCCAGCAGGAGCGCGATGAGCCCGAGGGCCACGATGATGCCCTTCAGCACGCCGACGCGGTTGGCCACCCTCCCGCTCAGCACCATGCCCGCGACCATGCCGATGCCGTAGGCCGCGAGCACCCACGGGATGTGGCGCTCCTCGAGGCCGGCGAGCTCGGTCATCGTCGGCGTGATGAAGGAGTACATCGCGAACATGCCGCCGAAACCGACGACCCCGACGAGCAGGGCGAGCCACACCTGCCCGCGCCGAAGGGCCCGCATCTCGGTGCGCATCGACTCCTCGCCGCTCGGCGGCTGGTGCGGCAGCCAGAGGGCGATCGCCCCGACCGTGACGACGGCGACGAGGCCCACGAGCAGGTAGGGCAGGTGCCACGAGAAGCGCTGTCCGAGAAGGGTGGCCAGCGGCACGCCGACGATGTTGGCGACGCCGAGGCCACCGAGGATCGCGGCGACCGCGGTGGTTCGGCGCTGGTGCGAGACGAGCGAGGCGGCCACGACGGAGCCGATGCCGAAGAACGCGCCGTGCGGCACCCCGGCGAGGAACCGCGCGGCCATCACCGTGGGATAGGTGTTCGCGGCGACGACCGCCAGGTGCGCGACGGCGAAGAAGGCCATCAGCCCCATGAGCAGGCCCTTGCGTGGCACCTTCGCGAAGACGACCGCGATGAGCGGCGCACCTACGACGACACCGAGGGCGTACGCCGACACGTAGTGGCCCGACGTCGCGATGTCGACGCCGGTCCCGTCGGCGATCTGCGGGAGCAGTCCCATCGTCACGAACTCGGTGGTGCCGATCGCGAAGCCCCCGACCGCGAGGGCCAGGATGGCGAGGGTGGTGCGGCGGGCGGCAGGGCTCACAGGGGGTCTCCGGGTCTCGGGCACGTCCGCGTCCGGGGTGGTGGCGCGGCGACGCGCACGCCGTGGCGTGGTGGTGGCTGCGGATCGCCGTCGACCCGGTGTGGGACCCCACGGTAACGGGCCGCGCGGCTACGGTGATTCCCATGCCCACGACCATCGAGCGACTCGTCGGTCGGCTGCGCGGCCTCGTCCGCAGCGCACCGACCACCCCAAGCCGCCGGCCGCTCCCGACGCCGCGTGCGGGCTACCCCGGTGACGCGACCCGCCTGCCCGACACGGCATACGCGCCGAAGCCCGACGGGCGTCCCGACCCCGGCGAGATCGTGTGGACGTGGGTGCCCTACGAGGAGGACCACTCCCAGGGCAAGGACCGGCCCGTCCTCATCGTCGGCCGCGACGGCGACTGGCTCGTGGGCCTCCCGCTGACGAGCAAGGACCACGACCGCGACGAGCAGCAGGAGCGCCGCTCGGGCCGGGAGTGGGTCGACATCGGCTCGGGCGCCTGGGACCCGCAGGGCCGGCCCAGCGAGGTACGCGTCAACCGGCTCGTGCGCGTCGACCCCGACGGCGTCCGTCGCGAGGGTGCGGTGCTGCCCCGCGACCGCTACGACGAGGTCGTCGGCGCGGTGCGTGCCCACCACCGGGGCTGAGGCGCGCGAGCACACGAGTCCGCGCAGGCGCAGATCGGGCCCGTCACCGCGAGGTGACGGGCCCGATCACGCTGTGGGCGGCTGCGTCAGAGCGACGCGACCTTCTTCGCCAGCGCCGACTTCTTGTTGGCGGCCTGGTTCTGGTGGATGACACCCTTGGAGACAGCCTTGTCGAGCTTCTTCGAGGCGGTCTTGAGGGCGTCGGCAGCGGCGTCCTTGTCGCCGGAGGCGGTGGCCTCGCGGACCTTGCGGACCCAGGTGCGGAGCTCGCTCTTGACGGCCTTGTTGCGCTCGGTGCGCGTGCGGTTCGTCTTGATGCGC
>JABFXB010000411.1 GCA_013361975.1 Dermatophilaceae bacterium | reverse complement strand
GCGTCGGTCGTCGACCCGTCCGAGGGCGCGACGGCGTGAGGGTCGACCGCGTCGCGGTCGACGGTGTCCTGCCCGACCATCAGTTCACTGCGGATCAGGCTGCGCCACCGCGCGCGATGAGCTCGCGGGCGAGCTGGCGGTAGGCGTTGGCGCCGGAGTGGTCGGACGAGTACGACGTGATGGGCTCGGCGGCGAGCGTGGCGTCGGGGAACTTCACCGTGCGGCTGATGACGGTGTGGAAGACCTGCTCCCCGAAGTGGTCGACGACCGACCGCACCACCTCGCGGCTGTGCAGCGTGCGGCTGTCGTACATCGTCGCGAGGATGCCGTCGACGTGCAGGCGCGGGTTGAGACGGTCGGTGATCTTGTCGATGGTGTCGATGAGCAGCGCCACGCCGCGCATCGCGAAGAACTCGCACTCGAGCGGCACGATGACGCCGTGCGCGGCCGTGAGGGCGTTGACGGTGAGCAGGCCGAGCGACGGCTGGCAGTCGATGAGGATGACGTCGTACTCGTCGACGACGGGCCGCAGCACGCGGGCGAGGATTTGCTCGCGGGCGACCTCACCGACGAGCTGCACCTCGGCCGCGGAGAGGTCGATGTTGGCGGGCACGAGGTCGAGGTTCGGCGTGCGGGTCGCCTGGATGACCTCGTGGATCTCGTGGCCCCGCTCGACCAGGAGGTTGTAGATCGTCGTGTCGAGCTCCTGGGCGTTGACGCCGAGGCCGACCGAGAGCGCGCCCTGCGGGTCGAAGTCGATGACGAGCACCTTGCGGCCCAGCTCGGCCAGGGCGGCCCCGAGGTTGATCGTGGTCGTCGTCTTGCCGACGCCGCCCTTCTGGTTGCACATGGCGATGATGCGCGCCGGGCCGTGGCTCGAGAGCGGCGCGGGGTCGGGGAAGTCCGGCAGCGGGCGGCCGGTCGGACCCATCGCGCCGGAGCCGGCCGACTCGGTGCCGGGAAGCTGGGCGACGGGGACCGCGCTGAGGGTGGCGTGGCGGGGTGGGTCGAGGTCTTCGGACGGCACGGACTGCATGCTCTGGTGTGACTCCTCGTTCACCGGGTGTTCCACTCCGCTCGGCGTTGCCCCTGGGATGCTGTGGTCAGCCTCTCGCTGATCAGGTGCGACCCTATCAGCGGGCGCGGGGGTGGGCGCCCGCGTACACCTCGCGAAGTCGGTGCACCGAGACCATCGTGTAGATCTGCGTCGTGGTCACCGACGCGTGCCCGAGCAGCTCCTGGACGACACGCACGTCGGCGCCGCCGTCGAGCAGGTGGGTCGCGAAGGAGTGGCGCAGCGTGTGCGGCGAGACGTGCTCGAGGCCGGCACGGGCGGCGGCTCGCTGGATGATCGCCCACGCCGACTGCCGCGAGAGCCGGGCCCCGCGCTGGTTGAGGAAGAGCGCAGGACCCCCCTTTCCGTGCGTGGCGAGGGCCGGTCGGCCCCTGACGAGGTATGCCGTCACGGCCTCGAGCGCGTACCTGCCGACGGGCACGACCCGCTCCTTGCCGCCCTTGCCCTGCAGCCGCACGGAGCCGACTCCCCCGGGCGACGGCGCACGTGGAGGCGACGCGGAGTGGTCGGCGGTCTGGAGGTCGTCGACGTCGAGGCCGACAGCCTCGCTGATGCGGGCGCCCACTCCGTAGAGCACCTCGAGCAGTGCGCGGTCACGCAGCGACTCGGGCGTGTCGCCGACCGAGGCAGCCGCCAGGAGCCGCTCGACGGCGTCGACGGGGATGGCCTTGGGCAGCCGGGCCGGTGGCTTGGGCGGGGCGACGTTGGCCGCCGGGTCGCGACCCACCTCGCCCTCGAGGGCGAGGAAGCGGTGGAAACCGCGCACGGCGACGAGGGTGCGGGCAGCCGACGACGCGGCCAGCCCGCGTTCGCGCAGCGAGGCGAGGAAGTCGGCGACGTCGGCCTCGGTGACGCCCGCGGCGTCGTCGATGCCCTTGCCGGAGAGGAACGCACCGTAGCTCCGGAGGTCCCGCGCGTAGGACTTCAGGGTGTTGTCCGACGCGCCCCTCTCGACCCGGACGTGGTCGAGCCACCCGCGGACGTCGCGCTCGAGGCGCGAGAGGCGTGCCGC
>JABFXB010000344.1 GCA_013361975.1 Dermatophilaceae bacterium | reverse complement strand
GTCGCGCGTCGCGACCCCGTCGTCCGTGAGCACCACGGCGATCGCTTCGAGGATCCCTACGCCTGGATGGCCGACCGTGACGGGAGCGAGCTGCGCGAGCTGCTGGCTGCCGAGAACGCCTGGGCCACCGAGCGCACCGAGCACCTGCGTCCGCTCGCCGAACAGGTCTTCGAGGAGTTCCGTTCGCGCATCGAGGAGACCGACCTGTCGGTTCCGGTGCGCCACGACCGCTGGTGGTACTACTCGCGCACCGTCGAGGGCGAGCAGTACGCCGTCGAGGCGCGCGTGCTCACCGCCGACCACCCGCAGCGCCCCGCGCTCGACGAGGGCCGCCCGCCGGTGGGGGAGCAGGTGCTGCTCGACCACAACGAGGAGGGCCGCGAGCACGAGTTCTTCGCGGTGGGTGCGAGCGAGGTGTCGCCCGCGGGCGACCTTCTCGCGTATGCCGTGGACGTCGTCGGTGACGAGCGCTACGACGTGCGCGTGAAGCGCATCGAGGACGGCGCCCAGCTCGACGACGCGGTGCGACGGACCGGGGGCTCGCTCGCGTGGTCCCTCGACCAGCGCCACCTCTTCTACACGAAGGTCGACGACGCGTGGCGGCCCTACCAGGTGTGGCGGCACGAAGTCGGCACCTCAGCCGAGGCCGACGTGCTCGTGCACGACGAGACCGACGAGCGGTTCTTCGTGGGCGTCGGCACGTCACGCGACGACCGTCTCGTTGTCATCGCCATCGGGTCCAAGACGACGAGTGAGTTCCGCCTCCTCGACGCCGACGACGCTCTGGGAACACCACGGGTCGTCGCGCCTCGCCGGCAGGGGGTCGAGTACGACATCGAGCCGTTCGGCGACCAGCTGCTCGTGACCCACAACGCGAACCGCGTCAACTTCGAGCTCGCGGTGGCCCCCGCCACCTGCACCTCGGCGGACGAGTGGGTGCCGCTCGACGTCACCACGGAAGACGAGTACGTCACGGGCGCAGAAGGATTCGACGACTTCATCGCCGTGTCGCTGCGCCGAGATGGTGGCACGGGCATCCGTGTCGTGCTTCGCGACGCGGACGCCGAGAACGGTCTGGGCGAAGCCCACGACGTCCGCGTGGGCGAGCCCATCGGCACCCTGCTGGTCGGCGTCAACCCTGAGTCGGGCACCCGTACGCTCCAGGTCGTCCACGAGTCGCTCGTCACGCCCCGCACCGTCGAGGACTACGACGTGCACGCCCGCACCTTCACGCTGCTCAAGCAGCAGCACGTGCGCGGCGACGTCGACCTCGGCCGCTACCGGCAGCGCCGCGAGTGGGCGGCCGCGCCCGACGGCGCCCGCATCCCGATCTCCGTCGTGCACCGCGACGACGTCGCCGCCGACGGAACCGCCCCCGGGCTGCTCCACGCGTACGGCGCCTACGGCATCCCCAGCGACCCGTGGTTCTCGGTGCTGCGCCTGTCGCTGCTCGACCGTGGCTGGGTCTTCGCCATCGCCCACGTGCGCGGCGGCTCGGAGATGGGGCGGACGTGGTACGACGACGGCAAGCTCGAGGCCAAGCCCAACACCTTCACCGACTTCGTGGCGTGCGCCGACCACCTGCTGAAGAAAGGCATCATAGCGGCCGATCGGCTTGCGGCAGAAGGTGGTTCGGCAGGGGGCCTGCTGATGGGCGCGATCGTCAACCAGGCACCTGACCGGTTCCGGTTCGTGCACGCACAGGTGCCCTTCGTCGACGCCCTCAGCTCTGTGCTCGACCCGAGCCTCCCGCTCACCGTCGTCGAGTGGGAGGAGTGGGGCAACCCCCTGGACGACCCTGCGGCCTATGCCCTGATCCGGTCGTACACGCCCTACGAGAACGTGCGCCCGGGGCCCCGCCCGAGCATCCTCGTGACCGCCGGTCTCGACGACACGCGGGTGTTCGTCACCGAGCCGGCCAAGTGGGTCGCGGCGATCCGGCACGCCGACCGGTCCGCCCCGGCCGGCGTCGACACGCCCCAGCTGCTCTTCCGCACCGAGATGGCCGCGGGCCACGGCGGCCGGTCCGGGCGCTACGACCTGTGGCGGCAGTGGGCCTGGGAGACGGCCGTGCTCATCGACCAGACGTCGTGAG
>JABFXB010000509.1 GCA_013361975.1 Dermatophilaceae bacterium | reverse complement strand
CCGACGGTGATGAAGCCCTTGGCGTAGAGGTCGCGCATCTTCTGGTCGGTGATCTCGCCCCGGGCCGGCAGGCTCGGCAGCGGGTCGTAGGACTGGGTGGCGTTGCTGCACGTCGGGGCGCTCGTCGCCGGGGCTGCGGTGGTCGGCTTCGGCGCCACGCTCGTGGGCAGGGGCGTCTCGGCGTACGTCACTCCCGAGCAGCCGGCGACGGTCGCGAGGCCCGCGACGGTGGCGAGAACGCCGAGGCGACGGCGCCAGGACTGGTCGCGCGTGCGCGTTCGACTCTGCGTGCTCATCGGTACTCCTCGATCCGCTGGCCGACCCCTCGGACGATGAGCCACGACGCGAGGAGCGCGGCGAGCGCCACCAGGGCGGCGGAGATGGGTGCGCTGCCACCGAGGCCCTGCAGCGTGCTGACCGCGGACTTCGAGGCGTCGTCACGGGCCTGGGCGACCTTCTGGTCGAACGCCTCGAAGGTGCCCGCCGCGCCGGTGGCGGCGGTGCTCGTCGACGCCTTGACGGCGTCGTCCCACCGGCCGCCGTCGTCGAGCCCCCGCACCTGCTCGTGGGCGGCGGCGTAGCCGGCCCAGAGTCCCCGCAGCTCGGCCCCGTTGCGTATGCCGTCCAGCCCGTTCTCGACGGCGTCGCGGTCGGTCTTCCACGAGGCCTCGTTCGAGGCACCGGAGCCGCGACGGATGAGCGTCAGGCTCTCGTTGGCGCGGGCGTCGTTGGCGGCCGTCGTGATGTTCGCGAGCGACACCGCCTGCTGGAAGTTGCCGCGCGAGACGTCGGCCGTCGCCGTGCCGATGCCGCTGATCTGCGTGGCCGCGAGGAAGAGGGTCACGAGGAGCAGGACGATGGCGGCGGTGAGCGAGCGGTTGAGGTAGCGGTGCGTGCGACGGGCCAGCCAGACGGCGAGGGCCACGAGACCGATGAGCGAGACGACGCCGACGAGCAGCTGGAGGCTCGAGTTGCTGCGGTCGAACTCCTTGCGGGAGCGGTCCTCGTTTGCCTTGACGATCTGCGTGACGATCGGGATCGCGTCGGACCGCAGCCCGGCGCTCGCCTGGGTGAGGTACTGGGCCCCGACCGGCAGACCGAGGCGGTTGTTGGAGCGGGCCTGCTCGACGAGGGCGGCATACGCCTGGACCTTGACGGAGAGGGCGCCGAGGGCGTTGCCGTCGGCCGGCTGGGCGGCAGCGGCCTTGGCGAGGCTGGTGGCGACGCGCGAGAGGGCCTGCTCGTACTTCAGGCGTGAGTCGGCGGACTCGAGACCGCCGACGAGGAAGGCGTTGGTGGCGACGGCGTCGGCCCGGAGCAGGTCGACGTGGATGGACTGGACGCGGACGACCTGGTCGGTGTTGTTGGCCGCCCGCTGCACCGCCGCCTGCGAGGCGAGCAGCGCGTTGGCGCTGATGGCGCCGAGGACGACGGCGGCGAGCACCCCGAGGAGGCCGAACAGGCGCATGCGGCCCGGGGTGCCGTGCAGCAGCCGGCTCGCGAGGGAGCGGGCGCTCGGCAGGCTGCCGGCGATGGTGCGCGGCTGTGCCGGTTGGCCGCCGGACGCGCCGGACGCGCCTGACGTGCCTGACGTGGCCCCGGCCGGGACGGCGACGGGGATGTTCGTCGTCGGTGCGCTCATGCGGTGTCCTCGTCGCTCTGGTGGTGCCTGTCGTCCGAGGCTGCCTCATCGGCAGCCGCCGGACCATCAGGGTCTGCCCTGACCGGTGCCGGGTCGGTCCCCGATGCCTCGGGCTGCTCGTCGGGCTGCTCGTCGGGCTGCTCGTCGGGCTGGTCGGTGAAGTCGCCGGCGGTGAGTAGACGCAGGTCGTCGCGGGTCGGCTCCTTCGCGTCCTTGAGCCGCCAGGCGTGCCGGCCGACCGCGTGCTCGAAGAGGTTGCGCGAGAAGCGGCCGTTGCCGAACGCCGGCGTGCGCGGGGTGGCCTGGAAGACGTGCCGCACCCGCTCGTGGGCGTCGTCGGTCAGCTCGTAGTCGCTGCCCTCGGCGATCGAGTCGAGGATCGCGAGCAGCTCGTCGTCGGAGTAGTCGTCGAACTCGATCGTCGTGGTGAACCGGCTCGCGAGGCCGGGGTTCTG
>JABFXB010000489.1 GCA_013361975.1 Dermatophilaceae bacterium | reverse complement strand
GCCCGTGCCGATCGAGGAGGTCGAGCCGGTCAGCGAGATCGTCAAGCGCTTCAACACCGGGGCGATGAGCTACGGCTCGATCTCCCAGGAGGCCCACGAGACGCTCGCCGTGGCGATGAACCGCCTCGGCGGCCGCTCCAACACCGGCGAGGGCGGCGAGGACGTCGAGCGGCTGCTCGACCCCGAGCGCCGTTCGGCCGTCAAGCAGGTCGCGTCCGGGCGCTTCGGCGTGACGAGCCTCTACCTGACCCACTCCGACGACATCCAGATCAAGATGGCCCAGGGTGCCAAGCCCGGCGAGGGCGGTCAGCTGCCCGGCCACAAGGTCTACCCGTGGGTGGCCAAGACGCGTCACTCGACGCCGGGGGTCGGGCTCATCTCGCCGCCGCCGCACCACGACATCTACTCGATCGAGGACCTCGCGCAGCTGATCCACGACCTCAAGAACGCCAACCCGGCCGCGCGCATCCACGTCAAGCTCGTCTCCGAGATCGGCGTCGGCACCGTCGCGGCAGGCGTGTCGAAGGCGCACGCCGACGTCGTCCTCATCTCCGGGCACGACGGCGGCACGGGCGCGAGCCCGCTCACCTCGCTCAAGCACGCCGGGGCGCCGTGGGAGCTCGGCCTCGCCGAGGCGCAGCAGACCCTCGTGCTCAACGGGCTGCGCGACCGCATCGTCGTCCAGGTCGACGGCCAGCTGAAGACCGGCCGTGACGTCGTCATCGCCGCCCTGCTCGGCGCCGAGGAGTTCGGTTTCGCGACCGCGCCCCTCGTCGTCTCGGGCTGCATCATGATGCGCGTCTGCCACCTCGACACGTGTCCGGTCGGCATCGCGACGCAGAACCCCGAGCTGCGGGCCCGCTTCTCCGGCAAGCCGGAGTTCGTCGAGACCTTCTTCGAGTACATCGCCGAGGAGGTGCGCGAGAACCTCGCCGCCCTCGGGTTCCGTTCCATCGAGGAGGCCGTCGGCCAGGTCGGCAGCCTCGACCTCGACAAGGCCATCGCGCACTGGAAGGCGTCGGGCCTCGACCTCAGCCCGATCCTCGCCGTGGCCGACAACCCCAGCGGCGGCACGCTCTACCAGTCCGCCGGGCAGGACCACGCCCTCGACAAGGCCCTCGACAACGAGCTGCTCACCCGCGCCCTGCCGGCCATCGAGGGCGGCGAGCAGGTGCGCACCGAGATCGCCGTGCGCAACGTCAACCGCACGGTCGGCACGATGCTCGGCCACCACGTGACGAAGGCGCACCCGCACGGCCTGGCCGACAACACCATCGAGCTGACGATGACCGGGTCGGGTGGCCAGTCCTTCGGCGCGTTCCTGCCCGCCGGCGTCACGATGCAGCTGTTCGGCGACGCCAACGACTACGTCGGAAAGGGCCTGTCGGGCGGTCGCGTCGTCGTGCGTCCGCACCGCGACGCCGCGCTCGTG
This sequence comes from Dermatophilaceae bacterium, assembly GCA_013361975.1. Lineage (GTDB taxonomy): Bacteria > Actinomycetota > Actinomycetes > Actinomycetales > Dermatophilaceae > Terrabacter. The sequence goes on along the minus strand of JABFXB010000489.1, from coordinate 7,543 downwards.
GCCGAGCAGAACGTCATCGGCGGCAACGTCATCGCGTACGGCGCGACGACCGGCCAGCTCTTCCTGCGCGGCATCGTCGGTGAGCGCTTCTGCGTGCGCAACTCGGGCGCCCACGCCGTCGTCGAGGGCGTCGGCGACCACGGCTGCGAGTACATGACCGGCGGGGCGGCCGTCGTCCTGGGACCGACGGGGCGCAACTTCGCCGCCGGCATGTCGGGCGGCGTCGCGTACGTCCTCGACCTCGACCCCGCCCTCGTCAACCCCGAGATGGTCGACCTGCTACCCCTGCGCGACGAGGACGAGGCGCCCCTCAGGGAGCTGCTCGAGGGCCACGTGCGCTGGACCGAGTCCGCGGTGGCGCAGTCCCTGCTCGACGACTGGGCGACCGCCCGCGAACGCATCACGCTGGTGCTGCCGCGCGACTACCAACGAGTGCTCGACGTCCGTGCCGAGGCAGAGGCCCAGGGCCTCGACCTCGACGGGCCTGACGTCTGGAACCGGATCATGGAGGCTTCCCGTGGCTGATCCCCAGGGCTTTCTCACCACCCGCGAGCGCGAGCTCCCGACCCGCCGCCCCGTCCCGGTCCGCATCCGGGACTGGAAGGAGGTCTACGAGGAGCAGGAGCTCGGACAGCTCCAGCGCCAGGCCGGACGCTGCATGGACTGCGGCATCCCGTTCTGCCACTCGGGCTGCCCCCTCGGCAACCTCATCCCGGAGTGGAACAACTTCGCGTGGCGAGGCGACTGGTCCGACGCGATCGAACGCCTGCACGCGACGAACAACTTCCCCGAGTTCACGGGCCGGCTCTGCCCGGCGCCCTGCGAGACGGCGTGCGTGCTGGGCATCAACCAGCCCGCCGTGACGATCAAGCAGGTCGAGGTGACGACGATCGAGCGCGCCTTCGACGAGGGCCTCGTCCAGCCGCTGCCGCCGGAGCGCCTGTCGGGCAAGACGGTCGCGGTCGTCGGTTCCGGCCCCGCTGGTCTCGCCGCGGCGCAGCAGCTGACCCGCGCCGGCCACACCGTGGCGGTGTTCGAGCGCGCCGACAAGCCCGGCGGCCTGCTGCGCTACGGCATCCCCGAGTTCAAGATGGAGAAGTCCGTCCTCGATCGGCGCCTGACCCAGATGAAGGCCGAGGGCACCCGCTTCCGCAACGGCATGGACGTCGGCGTCGACATCACCGGCGGCCAGCTGCGCGACCGCTACGACGCCGTGGTGCTCGCGCTCGGCGCCACCGTTCCCCGCGACCTCGACGTCCCGGGTCGCCAGCTCGGCGGCATCCACCAGGCGATGGAGTACCTGCCGCAGGGCAACCGGGCGGCGCTCGGTGAGCAGGTCGAGGACCAGATCCTCGCCACGGGCAAGCACGTGGTCGTCATCGGCGGCGGTGACACCGGCGCCGACTGCATCGGCACCGCGCACCGCCAGGGGGCGGCGTCCGTCACGAGCCTCGAGATCATGCCGCAACCGGGTGACGACCGTCCCGCGGGACAGCCCTGGCCGACCTACCCGATGCTCTACCGCGTCGCGAGCGCGCACGAGGAGGGCGGCGAGCGCGTCTACGCCGTCAGCACGACCGAGTTCGTCGGCGACGCCGACGGCAACGTCGCCTCGCTGCGCCTCACCGAGGTCGAGTTCGTCGACGGGAAGGTGACGCCGAAGCCGGGCACCGAGCGCGAGATCCCTGCGCAGCTGGTGCTCTTCGCGATGGGCTTCCTCGGCCCGCAGGGCCCGGGTGTCGTCGAGCAGCTCGGCGTCGACCTCGACGAGCGCAGCAACGTGCGTCGCGACAAGAACTTCATGAGCTCGGTCCCCGGGGTCTTCGTCGCGGGCGACGCGGGCCGCGGCCAGTCGCTCATCGTGTGGGCCATCGCCGAGGGCCGGGCCGCCGCCGCCGGCGTCGACGCCTGGCTGACCGGGTCGAGCGCCCTGCCCCGTCCGGTCGCGCCGACAGACCGCCCCCTCACCGTCTGAGCGGGCCGTCGCCGGACACCCGGCCGCACCCTGGCGTATGCCGTGTCGCCACCTCGGCGACACGGCATACGCTCATGATCGCCCCACGCCACAAGGGATCCCGCGCCGACGACGCCGCGGGTGTCCCACAGGACGAACCCGCGTGGTGACCCACGTCACAGCACCCATAAGGTTGAGCCATGCGTCGCGCCAAGATCGTCTGCACGATCGGACCCAAGACCTCTTCTCCCACCCAGCTTCGTGCCCTCGTCGACGCGGGCATGGACGTCGCCCGCCTCAACCTCTCCCACGGTGACCACTCGGTCCACGAGCAGGTCTACCGCGACGTGCGCGCGGCCAGCGACGGCTCGGGCCGCGCCGTCGGCATCCTCGTCGACCTGCAGGGCCCGAAGATCCGCACCGGCCGGTTCGCCAACGGACCGGTCACGCTGAGCCCGGGGCAGCGCTTCACCATCACCACCCGTGAGGTCGAGGGCGACGACACCGTCGTCGGCACCACGTATGCCGGACTGCCCGGCGACGTGAGCCCTGGCGACGTCCTGCTCATCGACGACGGCAAGGTCATGCTCCGCGCCGTCGCCGTCGACGACTCCGACGTCCTCACCGAGACCGTCGTCGGTGGCCAGGTGAGCAACAACAAGGGCATCAACCTGCCCGGCGTCGCGGTCAGCGTGCCCGCCCTGTCCGACAAGGACCGCGAGGACCTCCGCTTCGCGATGCGCCTCGGCGTCGACATGATCGCCCTGTCGTTCGTGCGCTCGGCCGACGACATCGCCGACGTCCACGCGATCATGGACGAGTTCGGCACCCGCATCCCCGTCATCGCGAAGATCGAGAAGCCGCAGGCCGTCGAGAACCTCGAGGGCATCGTCGCGGCGTTCGACGGCATCATGGTCGCCCGCGGCGACCTCGGCGTCGAGATGCCGCTCGAGGACGTGCCGCTCGTGCAGAAGCGGGCCATCGAGCTCGCCCGTCGCGAGGCCAAGCCCGTCATCGTCGCCACCCAGGTGCTCGAGTCGATGATCGAGAACCCCCGCCCCACGCGCGCCGAGGCCTCCGACGCCGCCAACGCGGTGCTCGACGGCGCCGACGCGCTCATGCTCTCCGGCGAGACGTCGGTCGGCGCGTGGCCGATCGACGCGGTGCGCACGATGGCGCGCATCATCGAGTCCACCGAGGAGCACGGCTTCGACAAGATCGTGCGCATGACGACCAACCCCAAGACCGTCGGGGGAGCGGTGAGCAAGGCCGCGGTCGAGATCGGCGACGTCGTGGGCGCGAAGTTCCTCATCACCTTCACCGAGACGGGCGGCTCGGCCACCCGCATGGCGCGGCTGCGCCCACGGCTGCCGATGCTGGCCTTCACCTCCGAGCCGCGCGTCCGCTCCCAGCTGTCGCTGACGTGGGGCGTCGAGACCTACCTCGTGCCCCGCATGCACCACACCGACCAGTTCGCCATGCAGGTCGACCTCAAGCTCATCCCCGAGGGGCGAGTCGCCGAGGGCGACCGCGTCCTCATCGTGGCCGGCTCGCCTCCCGGCATCCCGGGCTCGACCAACGCGCTGCGCGTGCACCGGGTCGGTGACGCCGTCAACCGCGCCGCCCCGGCCTACCGGCCCGAAGAGGTCACCAGCTGACCGCTCCTGGGCCCGCTCCAGTCGAGTGCTCAGTTCCTGACGGGAGGAAGTGGGCACTCGACTGGGGTCTCGGGTCGAGTGCTCAGTTCCTGACGGGAGGAAGTGGGCACTCGACTGGGGTCTCGACTGGGTATGCTGGCGCGGCACTACCGCCGGGGTGGTGGAATGGCAGACACGGGGCACTCAAAATGCTCTGGCCGCAAGGTCGTGCGGGTTCGAGTCCCGCCCTCGGCACCACCCGTCGACCCGGCATGCCCGGGGCGGGCGACAACCGGTCGCGGTTGACGGTCCCGAAACGCGGCCGAAACGCGGCCCCGGCTAGGCTTTGCCCGTGAGCACAGACGAGAGCACGACGCCGAAGCCTGCCCCCACCCCCGCCGCCCCCGAGGCGCCCTCCGAGAACGCTGCGGCCACCGCGGCCGGGTCGGCCGGGTCGGCGAGCCCGAAGGGCGGGTCCACCCGCATCCTCGTCGCCGAGGACGAGGCGCTCATCCGTCTGGACCTCGTCGAGATGCTCGGTGAGCAGGGCTACGAGGTCGTCGGCCAGGCGAGCAACGGCGAGCAGGCCGTCGAGCTCGCCAAGGAGGTCAAGCCAGACCTCGTCATCATGGACGTCAAGATGCCGGTGCTCGACGGTCTGTCCGCGGCCGAGCAGCTGCACGAGGCCAAGCTCTGCCCCGTCATCATGCTCACTGCGTTCTCGCAGACCGAGCTCGTCGAGCGGGCCCGCGACGCCGGCGTCATGGCCTACATCGTCAAGCCGTTCACGGCCGACGACCTGCGTCCCGCCATCGACATCGCGACGTCGCGCTGGCACGAGCTCAAGGCCCTCGAGGCCGAGATCGCCGACCTCGGTGAGCGGCTCGAGACCCGCAAGCTCGTCGACCGTGCCAAGGGCGTCCTGATGAGCCAGCTCAAGCTCAGCGAGGCCGACGCGTTCCGCTGGATCCAGAAGACGGCGATGGACCGCCGGCTCGGGATGAAAGAGGTCGCCGAGGCCGTCATCAACGGCTTCCCGGCCTCTTGACGGGTGACTCGCCGCAAATCGTCCGGTCGTGACCGACGTCTAGGTCACGACACGGTCACCGATCGCGGGTTGGTGATGACCTCGGAGTGGGGTTGGGCCTAGTCTCCGACTCAGCCCTCGACCGAGGGATGTGTGACATCAGGAGGACACCCGTGCGTTCTACCCTCAAGTTCGCTGTGCCGATCGCGGTCGCAGCTCTTGCCCTCGGTGCCTGTGGCACCAAGGGCGGCGACACCCCCGCCGCCGGCGGGAGCGGCGGCGCGGCGGCGTGCCAGAACTTCAAGATCGGCATGTTCGGTGCCCTCACCGGTCCGAACGCCAACCTTGGCATCTACATCCAGAACGGCGTGAACCTCGCGCTCGACGACTACAACAAGAAGCACGCCGACTGCAAGGTCACGCTGGAGAACTACGACTCGCAGGGTGACCCCACGCAGGCGCCGGCCCTGGCCAAGAAGGCCATCGACGACAAGAAGGTCGTCGGCATCGTCGGTCCGGCCTTCTCCGGTGAGTCCAAGGCCGCCGACCCGGCGTTCAACGAGGCCGGCCTCGTGACGATCACGCCCTCGGCGACCAACCCGAAGCTCGCCGACAACGGCTGGAAGACCTTCTTCCGCGCCCTCGGCAACGACGCCACCCAGGGCCCGGCCGCGGCGAAGTACATCAAGGACACGCTCAAGGCGAGCAAGCCGTTCGTCATCGACGACGCGTCGGAGTACGGCAAGGGCCTGGCCGACATCGTCCGTCAGGACCTCGGCTCGGCGGTCGTCGGCAACGACACCATCCAGCAGAAGCAGACCGACTTCAGCGCCTCGGTGACCAAGGTCAAGTCCTCCGGCGCCGACGCCCTCTTCTTCGGCGGCTACTCGCCCGAGGCGGCGCCGCTGGCCAAGCAGCTGCGCGACGCCGGCTGGAAGGGCACGTTCGTCGCTGCCGACGGTGTGAAGGACCAGTCCTTCATCGACAACGCCGGCGCTGCCGCTGTCGGTGCGGTCGTCACCTGCCCGTGCGTCCCCGCGGACATCGCGCCCGACTTCGCCGCGGCGTACAAGGCCAAGTACAACCAGGACCCCAACACCTACTCCGGTGAGGGCTACGACTCTGCCACGATCCTGCTCGACGGCATCGCCGCCGGCAAGGACCGCCAGAGCATGGTCGACTTCGTCAAGTCCTACGACAAGAAGGGCGTCACGAAGCAGCTGAAGTTCGACTCCAAGGGCGAGTCGTCCGACATCAAGGTCTTCGCCTACAAGGTGGAGGGCGGCAAGTTCGTGTCCGTCGGCGAGATCAAGTAACTCGGTCGTGATCGCCAGGGGGGCGGTCGGGGCACTATGCTCCGGCCGCCCCTCTTGCGAGTGAAACCGGGCCTTCGATCACCCCAACGCACCCGGCCCAGGAGGTCTTGGATGCAGTACCTGTTGGACAACTTCTTCTCGCTCACCATCACCGGCACCACCCTCGGCGCGGTGTACGCCCTCGTGGCCCTCGGCTACACGCTCGTCTACGGCGTGCTGCGACTCATCAACTTCGCGCACTCCGAGGTGTTCATGTACGGCACCTTCGCCTCGCTGTGGGTCGTCGTCCTCCTCGGTGGCAAGGGAGGTGGCAGCGTCGGGCAGGTGATCTTCTGGGTCGCCATGATGTTCGTCGCGGCCATGCTCATCTCCGGTCTCATCGCCGTGCTGCTCGAGCGCGTCGCCTACCGCCCGCTGCGCAAGCGCAACGCCCCGCCGCTCATCGCCCTCATCTCGGCGATCGGCGCCTCGTTCGTGCTGTCGGAGCTGATGGGCCTGCGCCAGCAGGTCACCGGTTGGGTCGGGCTCGACACGACGCTGCGGACCTACGTCGCGAACTCGCGCAACAACAGCGGTATGCCGGAGATCATCACGCCGCAGCCGGTCTTCACCCTCGGCGACTACCAGGTCACCAACGTCGACATCCTGGTCGTGGTCGGCGCCATCGCGATCATGGTGGTGCTCGACCAGTTCGTGAAGCGCTCGCGCCTCGGTCGCGGCATCCGCGCCGTCGCGATGGACCCCGAGTCCGCCGCCCTCATGGGCGTGAACCGCGACCGCGTCATCCAGGTGACGTTCCTCGTCGGTGGCGTCATGGCAGGCGCGGCCGCCGTCTTCTACATGCTGAAGATCGGCATCACCCGCTACGACGCCGGCTTCATCCTCGGCGTCAAGGCGTTCACGGCGGCGGTCCTCGGCGGCATCGGCAACCTGCGCGGCGCCCTGCTCGGCGGCTTCGTCCTCGGCCTGGCCGAGAACTACGGGTCCGCCGTGGTGGGCACGCAGTGGAAGGACGTCGTCGCCTTCGTCCTGCTCGTCCTCATCCTGCTCTTCCGACCCACCGGCCTGCTCGGTGAGTCCCTCGGAAAGGCCCGCGCATGAGCACCGCGACCACGTCCCGCGCGGCCGCCAGGCCCGGCTTCAAGGAGCGGGTGAGCAACCTGCCCAAGGGCGCCAAGATCGTCCTCTGGGTGCTCTTCGCGGTCTTCCTCTTCATGCTGCCGCTGCTCAACATCCCGCTCATCACGACCGAGGGGTCGGACTTCGGCGGTGTGCTCTTCACCGTCGCGACGTACGTCCTCGTGGCGCTCGGCCTCAACATCGTCGTCGGCTACGCCGGTCTGCTCGACCTCGGCTACGTCGGCTTCTACGCCGTAGGCGCCTACACGGTCGGCGTGCTCACGTCGGAGCACGCGAAGCTGTCCTGGGTCGTCGTCGTGCCCGTCGCCATCGCGGTCGCGATGCTGTCGGGTGTGATCCTCGGAGCGCCCACCCTGCGTGTGCGCGGTGACTACCTCGCCATCGTGACCCTCGGCTTCGGTGAGATCGTGCGGCTCACGCTCGTCAACTCGCAGTGGCTCGGTGGCGCACAAGGCATCTCCGACATCCC
>JABFXB010000140.1 GCA_013361975.1 Dermatophilaceae bacterium | reverse complement strand
GGGTCGATGACGTCGTTGCCATACATGAGTCCAGTATGCGAGATGGGCCCGGAGGCTGCCAAAGCCGGGTCCTTGAGAGGATGCCGTCGTGGCACACGACTCCCAGCACGACCACCCGCACGACCACTCCCACGACCACGCGCACGAGCGCGGCCCCGTCGCCGACGCGAGCGTTCGCGTGGCACGTTCTTCCGACGCACCCGCCGTGGGTCTGGTGCAGGCCGTCGTCTTCCGCGAGGCGTATGCCGCCGTGCTCGCTCCCGAGGTCGTTGCGGCGTTCGAGCCGCGCTCGTTCGCCAACGCGTGGCGCACGACGCTCGAGGGCGAGCAGTCGGGTGACGGGGTGCTCCTCGTCGCGTGCGCGGGTGAGCAGGTGGTCGGCTTCGCCGCGGTGGGCGCCTCCGACGACGCCGATGCCGGCCCGGGCCGGGCCGAGCTGCTCGTTCTGGGCGTGCACCCGGACGCCCGGCGCCAGGGCCACGGGTCCCGACTGCTGCACGCGGTCGTCGACACGGCACGAGCCCGCGGCCGCGACGAGCTGGGCGCCTGGCTCCTCGCGACGGACGAGGCGACGCGTGGGTTCCTCACGGCCGCCGGCATGGTGGCCGACGGCGCCCACCGCGAGCGCGTCGTCGACGCCGCCGGTGGCAGCCTGCGCGAGGTCCGGCTGTCCGCGTCGATCGAGCCGGAGACGGCATGACCGTCGGCGCTCTCCCCCGCGCCGAACGGAGGGTCGTCGTGCGCGAGGCCCTGTCGGTCGGTGTCGCCACGGGGGCGTACGGCATCAGTTTCGGCGCCCTCGCCGTCGCGGCGGGACTCGACGTCTGGCAGGCGATGGCGCTCTCGCTGCTGATGTTCACCGGGGGCTCGCAGTTCGCCTTCATCGGCATCGTCGCCGGTGGGGTGCAGGCGGCGCCGGCCGCCATCGCCGCGTCCTCCCTGCTCGGGGTGCGCAACGGCCTCTACGCCCTCGAGCTCACCCAGCTGCTCGGCGTCAAGGGCCTGCGACGCCTCGGTGCGGCCCAGCTGACCATCGACGAGTCGACGGCTGTCGCGGTCTCCCAGGACGACGTCCGGGCCTCGCGGCTGGGCTTCTGGCTCACGGGCGGAGCGGTCTACGTCCTGTGGAACCTCACCACGCTCGGTGGCGCGTTGCTCGGCAAGGAGGTCGGCGACCCGCGTACCTACGGGCTCGACGCCGCGGCCTGCGCCGCGTTCACGGCGCTGCTGTGGCCGCGGCTGCGCAGCCGCGACGCAGTGGCGGTGGCCGCGCTCGCAGCCGTCGTCTCCGTCGCCCTTTCGCCGCTCCTGCCGCTGGGCGTCCCGGTCCTGGTCGCGGCCTTCGCGGCGCTCGTCGTCTGGCGGGCCCCGCGCGGCGGCATCACGCCGTCGACGCCCGGGCCGAGGGCGGCGGACGTCCGCGTCCCGGCCGTCGAGCGCGACAGGGGCGACGCATGATGCTCTGGGTGGCGATCCTGCTGGCGGCAGCGATCGCGTTCGGCCTCAAGCTCGCGGGCTACCTGGTGCCGGCGAGCGTCCTCGACGACCCGAGGGTTCGTCGGGTCACGGCGGCTCTGCCGATCGCCCTGCTCGCCGCGCTCATCGCGACGCAGACCCTGACGCAGCGTGACGGCTCCCTCACGCTCGACGCACGCGTGGCCGCGGTCGGCGTCGCGGTGGTGGCCCTCCTGCTGCGCGCCCCGTTCATCGTCGTGGTGGTCCTGGGGGCCGGCACGGCGGCGTTGCTGCGTCACCTCGGCTGGGGCTGAGGGTGGCCGACGCGGACGACGTGCGCCGGCTGGCGCTCGCGCTGCCCGAGGTCGAGGAGATCCCGAGCGAGGGCTTCGACTTCCGGGTGGGTGGCAAGGGCTTCGTCTGGTCGTGGCCCGAGCGGATCCCGGGGCAGCGCCGCGTCATCCGCACGGACGTCGCGGTGCTCTACGTCGGTGACGAGGCCGAGAAGCAGGCGCTCGTGCTCGGCGAGCCGGACCTCTTCTTCACCACGCCGGCCTACGACGGGTCGCCGCTCGTGATGCTCCGGCTCGACCTGGTCTCCCTCCGGCGGCTCGAGGAGCTGGTCACCGACGCCTGGCACATGCG
>JABFXB010000130.1 GCA_013361975.1 Dermatophilaceae bacterium | reverse complement strand
GCTCAACCCGCGAGGCGTCGTCGTCGCGGGCGAGGACGCCGCGACGGCGGCCGGCACCCGCGTGGGCATCCTCGCCGGCAACCGCTATCCGGTCACGAACCTCATCGACGCGATGCTGATGTTCTCGGCCAACGACGCCGTCTACGCGCTCGCCGACGCCGCCGGCGGCTACGAGCGCACCGTCGAGCTCATGAACGCCAAGGCGGCCGAGATCGGTGCCTTCGACACACTGACGGTCGACCCGAGCGGGCTCGACGACGGGGAGCAGCGTTCGAGCGCCTACGACCTCGCGCTGATCGGACGCGATGCGATGCGGCTCCCTGCGTTCCGGAACGCCATCACCAAGCGTGACGCCGTGTTCCCGGGCGGCAAGGACAAGAACGGCAAGGTGTGGCCGGCGTTCCACGTCTACAACATCAACGACCTGCTCAGGCACTACCCGGGCGCCATCGGCATCAAGCCGGGGCGCACCGACCGCGCGCAGCACACCTTCATCGGCGCGGCGACCCGCGGTGGGCGCACCCTGATGGTCACGCAGATGGGCAGCGTCACCGGGTCGTGGAAGCCGACCGCGGCACTGCTGGACTGGGGCTTCGCGAACGCCGACCGCGTGACCCCGGTCGGGCGTCTCGTCGAGCCGGGTGAGGCGGCCGCGCCCACACCGGCCGCGACCGTGCCCCCGCTCCCGACCGACCTGGCCGACGGCACCGGAGACGCCGCTCCGACCGGTGGCCCCGGGACCCAGAGCACGCCCGCTCCGGTGGCGGCCCCGGCAACCCCGGAGACGGCATACGACCGCACCCTGTCGCTCGTCGCGGTCACTGCCGCCGGACTCGTCGTCACGACGACCGCGGTGCTGCTCACCGTGATGCTGCGCCGACGTCGCCGACGCTTCTGAGCGTCCGAACCGTCTCTCAGACAGGTCGGGCCACGGTGCGCAGGTAGCCACCGAGGCCCGCGGATCCGAGGGCGTGGCGTCCGGCGTGAGCAGCTGCCTCGCGCACCCGGCCCCTCCGGACAGCGTCGCGGGCGAGCTCGGCGGCGTGCGGGTAGGGCGTCGAGCTCCGCACCACGTCCCAGCCCGTGTGGCGCAGGGCCCTGGTCAGGCTGCGCCTGGAGAAGAAGTTGATGTGTTCGGGCGGGCGGAACTGCGCCCAGCCAGAGCCGCGCACGATCCTGCCGGCGCTGTTCCACTGCGGGACCTCGATGACCAGCACGCCTCGGGCGTCGACCGCGCCTCGGGCGTCCACGAGCGCCGCCAGCGGGTCGATGAGGTGCTCGAGCACGTGGAACATGCTGATCACCCCGAAGGGACCGGTCGCCTCGGAGATGGTCGTCACCGTCGTCAGGCCCTTCGCCGCGGCCGACTCGCGTGCCGTGTCACCGACCTCGCAGGCCACTGCGTACCAGCCGTCTCGCTCGGCGCGCAGCGCGAACTCCCCCGTCGCCGCTCCGACGTCGAGGAGGGTCCGGACCGGCACGTCGGCGACCTCCGGGGCCCAGACCTGCAGCTCGTCCCACGCCCGCACGGCCTGGGCCCCGGCCCAGCTGGTGCCGTCGTAGTCGCCGTAGCCGAAGCCGGTGTCGGCGGTGAAGTAGGAGGCGCCGTAGAAGTCGGCGAGGTCCTGCTCGCTCGGGCGCGGCAGGACGGATGCCGTGCCGCACCGGGTGCAGCGCACGACCCGGTACGGCCGGTCGGAGGTCTTGGCGAGCCGCGTCCGGCGCGTCTCGCCCTGGCACAAGGGACAGGCATCCACGAGCGCATCGTAGGTAGTGGGACGCCGGATGTGGCCCGAATCCGACTCAGCGCCTGAGCATCCCTCGGATCCCCTTGGCGCCCAGTGCAGTCGCGACACCCACGACGACACCGGCGACGACGCTGACACGATCGGTGGCCCGGGTGGGCGTTCCGGCCCCCTGAGCTGGCCGGTCGGGACGGTGCGGTCGGGTGGAGGCAACCGGTGCGGTCGCTTCCGCCGGGGTGGCGGCCGACTGTGGGGCGTCGCCGTCGAGGCGCGAGAGGTCGACGTCGTTGGCCGACCACGCGGCCGAGAGCAGGACCACCTTGGACATGAGGTTGAGCCAGAAGAGCAGGCCGACGGCCACC
>JABFXB010000400.1 GCA_013361975.1 Dermatophilaceae bacterium | reverse complement strand
CAGCCTCGAGGAGAACCAGGCCGTCGAGTTCGACGTCGAGCAGGGCCCCAAGGGCCCGCAGGCGATGCGCGTCCGCGCTCTCTGATCTCGCCGGGCCACCAGGTCCACGCACCGAAGGCCGGTCCCCAGCTCGGGACCGGCCTTCGACGTGCTGGGGGCAGAGGAGGTGTGCTGACTGGATGTGCCGGCGAGGTCGGCCGGCGGGGGCGGATCAGAGCCGCATCAGAGCCGGGTCAGCCGTTCGAACGGCCTGTTGACCCGGACGACGCCCGATTCGAACCTCAGCGTCACGGTGGCGGGCGTCGCCGCGACGACGACCCCGAGTCCGTGGCGCAGGTGGGAGACCCGGTCGCCGACGGCGAACTCGTCGATGTCGGGCGCGGGAGCCGGCCGGAACGGGCTGTTCGCGAGATGGCGGCGGCGGTCTGACGATCCGTGGGTGGGCACCCTCCAGTATGCGCCTCTCGTGCCGGCCCTCGGCGGTGGGGTACAGCGCCCTCCGGCCGGTGAGGTGGAGGCGCCGGCTCCCGGGTCGCGGTCAGTCGATGCCGAGAGCAGAGATCACCCGGTCGAACGACGAGGTCAGCCCGTGCTCGACGGCCAGCTTCGACATGAGCGCCGGGTCGGCGACCGTCGAGGGCACCGACACGTCGACGTCGGGCAGCGTTGCGTGCTTGACCACCTCGACGACGCGGGGAGCCGCGTCGAGGTAGGCGGCGGCCGCCTCGAGCCGGGCTCGCTGGGCGCCCTTGAGGGTCGGGTCGCCGCCGTCGATGGCGGCGCGCAGCGCCTCGAGCGTGCCGTAGGTCGTGATGAGCTTGGCGGCGGTCTTCTCGCCGATGCCGGCGACCCCGGGCAGGCCGTCGCTCGTGTCGCCGCGCAGGACGGCCATGTCGGCGTAGGCGCCCCCCGACGGCACGCCGTACTTCTCGGCGATGAAGGCCTGGTCGACGAAGTCGGGGGAGCGCACCCCACCGCGCGCGGTGTAGACCACCCGCACCTGGTTGGCGTCGTCGACGAGCTGGAAGAGGTCACGGTCGCCCGTGACGATGTCGACCGGCATGCGCCCGGACCAGGCGGTCGCGTAGGTGCCGATGACGTCGTCGGCCTCGTGGCCGTCGAGCCCGACGCGCGCGATGCCGAGCGCTCGCAGCGCGTCCTCGATGATCGGCACCTGGACGCCCAGCGCCTCGGGCACCTGCTCGCCGGCCAGCTCGTCGTCGCCCGGCTCGGCCACGCGGTGCGCCTTGTACGACGGGATCGCCTCGACCCGGAAGGCCGGCCTCCAGTCGTTGTCCCAGCACGCGACCATGTGGGTCGGGTGGGCCCGGTCGACGAGCGAGGCGATCATGTCGAGCAGACCGCGGACCGCGTTGGTGGGGACGCCGCTCGGGCCGATGACCTCCGGCACTCCGAAGAAGGCCCGGAAGTAGAGGGACGCGGAGTCGAGCAGCAGCAACCGGGGCGCGTGGGACGGCATACGCGAGAGGCTACCGGGGCGCGGTGACCGCCCCGTGGCGGGCGGCCCGCGGTGCCGTGCGTACCGGCATGAGGAATGGACCACCCTGCTCGTAACCCCTGGTCTACCCTTCGGCCATGGAAGATCTCGACCGCCGCCTCGTCGGACTCCTGCTCGCCGACGGCCGGATGAGCTACACCGACCTGGGCAAGGCCACCGGTCTGTCGACCTCGGCGGTCCACCAGCGGGTGCGGCGGCTCGAGGAGCGCGGCGTCGTCACCGGCTACACCGCCCAGGTCTCTCCCGAGGCGCTCGGGCTCCCCCTCACGGCGCTCATCTCCGTGACGCCCTTCGACCCCAGCGCCCCCGACGACGTGCCCGAGCGGCTCCGGCACATCGAGGAGATCGAGGACTGCCACTCCGTCGCCGGCGTCGAGAGCTACATCCTCAAGGTGCGCGTGGCCACCCCGGGCAACCTCGAGGACCTCCTTGCCCGAATCCGTTCTGCTGCCAACGTCTCGACGCGCACCACCGTCGTGCTCTCGACCCCGTGGGAGGGGCGCAGCGCCTCCGCGCAGCCGCGCGACGAGGCCTGACACCGGCACGTCGACCGGCCGTCGGACCTCGAGTGCCGACCGCAGCGTCTGGGCGCC
>JABFXB010000331.1 GCA_013361975.1 Dermatophilaceae bacterium | reverse complement strand
GCCTTGGCCGCCTTCTTGCGGTCCTTGGCGGCCTGCTTCTCGCGCGGCGTGCGCTTGCCGGCGAGCTTGCGCACGGTCGCGGCCCGCACCTCCGCGGTCTCGGCGTGCTCGGGCGGAGCGGCCGCGGTGATCATCGCGCTGGCCTCCTGCGCCGACTCGTCACGGCTGAGGCGTGCGGCGAGGCGTCGGGACTCGGCGGGGTCGGGCGCCTTGCCGGCCTTGGCAGCCGCGGCGGCCGTGAGCCGCACCGGCGTCAGCACCCCGAGCCCGTGCAGCAGCGCGTCCTCGTAGGTGTCGTCGGGGTCGAGCCGCCGCAGCTCGTCGGCAAGGCACTCGGGCAGCTCGCGCCGGGGCAGGCTGATGCGGCGGTCGGGCTGCCCCGACTGCGACAGCGTCGCGACGGAGTCGCCGGGGCGCACGAGGTCGATCGGGCCGCTCTTGCGCTCGAGACGCACCGCCGCGATGCCGGAGCCACGCGGGGTCGAGACCCGGTGCACCGGCACCTTGAGCCGGCGCGAGAGCCACGCGGCCAGCAGGTCGGACGACGGCGAGTCGGGAGCGCCGCTGACGACGGCACCGGTGATCGGCTCGTACGGCGGCTGGTCGAGGGCGGCCGCGAGCAGGCCGCGCCAGCGGGTGAGGCGGGTCCAGGCGAGGTCGGTGTCGCCCGGCTTGTAGGACGCCGCGCGCTTCTTGAGCATCAGCCGCGGGTTGCGGTGCTCGGCCGCGTCGGTGATGCGGCGCTGCGCCATCGCACCGATGGGGTCCTTGCCGACGTCGGCCGGGGCCTCGCCGGGCCACCAGGCGACGATGGGGGAGTCGGGCAGCAGCAGCGGCACGACGACGCTCGGGCCGTGGTTGGCCAGGGTGCCGTAGAGGCGCAGCACGACGATCTCGCTGGCACCCGCGTCGCCGCCCAGACGGATCTGGGCGTCGAGGCGGTTCTTGCCGCGGCGGTCGCCGGAGATGACGACGATGATGCGGCAGGGGTGCTGGCGGCTCGCCTGGTTGGCGACCTCGATCGCGTTCTGGGCGTCGGTGTCCTCGACGACCACGACGAGCGTGAGCACGCGGCCCAGCGCCATCGCGCCCACCTCGTTGCGCAGGCGCACGAGCGTCTTGCTGATGCCCGTCGTCGTGGTGTCGGTCAGGTCGCGGATCACGGCATCCTCCACGTTCGTCCGTCACGCTCGAGCATGTGGTCGGCCGCGGGCGGTCCCCACGTGCCCGCGGGGTACTGCTCCGGCTTGCCGCCCTTGGCCCAGTGGCGCATGAGCGGGTCGAGGATTCGCCAGGACGACTCGACCTCCTCGTGCCGGGGGAAGAGCGGCGGGTCGCCGAGCAGCACGTCGAGGATGAGGCGTTCGTACGCCTCGGGCGAGGCCTCGGTGAACGACGAGCCGTAGCCGAAGTCCATCGTGACGTCGCGCACCTCCATCTGCGCGCCGGGCACCTTGGAGCCGAAGCGGAGGGTCACGCCCTCGTCGGGCTGCACCCGGATGACGATGGCGTTCTGGCCGAGCTCCTCGGTGGCGGTGTGCTCGAACGGCAGGTGCGGCGCGCGCTTGAAGACGACGGCGATCTCGGTGACACGCTTGCCGAGGCGCTTGCCGGTGCGCAGGTAGAACGGCACCCCGGCCCAGCGCCGCGTGTCGACCTCGAGGGTGACCGCGGCGAAGGTCTCGGTGCAGGAGGCGGGGTCGACGCCGTCCTCCTGCAGGTAGCCGACGACCTCCTCGGCGCCCTGCCAGCCACCGGCGTACTGCCCTCTCGCGGCGCCCTTGTCGAGATCCTCAGGGAGCCGGACCGCCGAGAGCACCTTCTCCTTCTCGGCCCGAAGATCCTTGGCGTCGAAGGAGACCGGCTCCTCCATGGCAGTCAGCGCCAGCAGCTGGAGCAGGTGGTTCTGGATGACGTCACGTGCCGCGCCGATGCCGTCGTAGTAGCCCGCGCGTCCCGCGATGCCGATGTCCTCGGCCATCGTGATCTGCACGTGGTCGACGTAGTTGGCGTTCCACACCGGCTCGAAGAGCTGGTTGGCGAAGCGCAGCGCCAGCAGGTTCTGGACCGTCTCCTTGCCGAGGTAGTGGTCGATGCGGAAGACCGAGTCGGGCG
>JABFXB010000464.1 GCA_013361975.1 Dermatophilaceae bacterium | reverse complement strand
CCCTGCACGTCCTCCTCGATCGCCGCGTCGACGACCTCCTGGACGGAGCGGTTGTGCCCGAGGTGGATCACCTCGGCGCCCTGCGTCTGCATGATGCGCCGCATGATGTTGATCGACGCGTCGTGCCCGTCGAAGAGGCTGCTCGCCGTGACGAGGCGGACGTGGTGGGACGGCTGGTGGAGATCGCGCTTCGCTGCGTCGGACATGGCAAAAATACTAGGACTTCCTACTAATGGACGTCAACGCGTCAGCGACCTACGATGGCGCCATGAGTGTGGAGACGACGCGTGCCGGCTCCGGGCTGGACTTCGACCCGATCGCGCGGGCCCGCGAGCAGTGGGTCGAACAGGGCTGGGACGCCGCCGCCGACGGGATGGCGGCGATCACCTCGCTCATGCGCGCGCACCAGATCGTCCTCGCGCGGGTCGAGGCGACCCTCAAGCCGCTCGGCGTCACCTTCGCCCGCTACGAGGTGCTCATGCTGCTGTGGTTCAGCAAGCGGGGGTCGCTGCCGATGAAGGTCATCGGCAGCCGCCTGCAGGTGCACCCGACGAGCGTGACGAACGCCGTCGACCGCCTGGAGGACGCCGGGCTGGTGACGCGCTCGACCCACCCGGACGACCGCCGCGCCATGCTCGTCGCCCTGACGCCGTCGGGTCGTGAGCTCGCCGAACGCGCGACCAAGGCGCTCAACAGCGAGGTGTTCGAGCAGCCCGACCTCGGCGCCCGCGACGTCCACGCCCTCGTCGACGTGCTGACCCGGCTGCGCCGCGGCGCCGGGGACTTCTGAGCCGTCCACCACGCCAGGGGCGTCTCGTTGGGCGGACCTGCAGCGCCCGCGCGCCGATCTCGGCAGACTGGGCCCATGGCCGAAGCCCCTCCCCCGCCCGCCGACCACCTCGACCACCTCGACTGGCTCGACGAGCAGCGACGACGCATGCGCGCCCTGGTGCGGCACGCGCAGAACCCGGGCGGCGGCTTCGGGTGGCTCACCGACGAGGGCGGCCTCGACCCCGACAAGGGCGTCGAGCTGTGGATCACGGCGCGGATGACGCACGTGGCGGCACTCGCGGTGCTCGAGGGCGACTCGGCCAGCGGCGACCTCGTCGACCACGGTGTCGCGACCTTCCTGCCGGGCGGCCTGCTGCACGACGCCGAGCACGGCGGCTGGTTCGCCTCGGTCCACCCCGATGGCTCACCCGACGTCTCCGACAAGCGCGCCTACGAGCACGCGTTCGTCGTGCTCGCCGCGACGTCCGCATCGGCCGCGCGACGACCCGGGGCGGACGACCTCCTCGACACCGCCCTGCAGACGTTCGAGCAGCGCTTCTGGCGCGAGTCCGACGGGCTCGCCGTCGACGTGTGGGACCGCACGTGGAGCGACCTCGAGGACTACCGCGGCGTCAACGCGAACATGCACTCCCTGGAGGCGCTCCTCGCGGCCTGGGACGTGACGCGCGACCCGAGGTGGCTCGGGCACGCGCTGCGCATCACCGAGAACGTCGTGCACGGCTTCGCCCGGTCGTGGAACTACCGCCTCCCCGAGCACTTCGACTCCACCTGGCAGCCGCGCCCCGACTACAACCGCGAGCGTGCCACCGACAAGTTCCGCCCCTTCGGGGTCACGCCGGGGCACCTGCTCGAGTGGGCGAGGCTGGCCCTCCACCTGCGCCGCGCACTGGGCGCCGAGGCGCCCCCGTGGCTGCTCGACGACGCCCGCTCGCTCTTCGACGTCGCGGTGCACGAGGGCTGGCACGTCGACGGCAGCGAGGGCTTCGTCTACACCACCGACTTCGAGGGCCAGCCGGTCGTGCGCGACCGGCTGCACTGGGTCGTCGCCGAGGCCATCGGAGCCGCCCGCACCCTCGACCTGGCGACGGGCGACCCGACGTATGCCGCGTGGTACGACCGCTGGTGGCAGCACGCCCAACGCTGGTTCGTCGACGCCGAGCAGGGGTCGTGGCGGCACGAGCTCTCGCCCCAGCTGCAACCGTCGAGCGTCGTCTGGCAAGGCCGCCCGGACATCTACCACGCCTACCAGGCCTGCCTCGTGGGCGCGCTCGGGGAGATCACGTCGTTCGCCGGCGCACTGCGCGAGGGGGTCCTGCGCTGACG
>JABFXB010000371.1 GCA_013361975.1 Dermatophilaceae bacterium | reverse complement strand
CCGTAGCCGTGCACCTCGCTCACGTCGGTGGGCAGCTCGAGGTCAAGGCCGCGGGCGCTCGCGGCGGCCACCAGCGCGCTGGCGAGCGGGTGGGGCGAGACCTGGTCGAGGGAGGCCGCGAGCCGTAGCGCCTCGGAGGCAGCCTGCCCGCCTGGCGCGCTGACGATCGACGTCAGCTCGGGGCGACCGTGGGTGAGGGTTCCCGTCTTGTCGAAGAGCGCGACCTCACCCGCCGCCAGCGCCTCGAGCGCGGCCCCGCCCTTGACCACGACGCCGATGCGCGAGGCCCTCGAGAGCCCCGACATGAGCGCCACCGGCGCCGCGAGGAGCAGCGGGCACGGGCTCGCGACGACCAGCACGGCGACCGCGCGCAGCGCAGACCCCGACAGCGCCCAGGCGAGCGCGGCCACCGCGAGGGTGAGGGGCACGAAGAGCACGGCGAAGCGGTCGGCGGTGCGCACGAAGGGCGCAGAGGTCGCCTGGGCCTGCCCCACGAGCCGCACGACGTTCGCGTAGGTCGACTCCGACGCCGACGCCGTGGCCACGAGGTCGACGGGCGGTCCGGCCGCGACGACCCCGCTGCGGACGTCGTCGCCGACCGGGCGCTCGACCGGCATCGGCTCGCCCGTGAGGGCGGACTCGTCGAACGCGCCGGGTGTGAGCAGCCGGCCGTCGACGGGCACGACCTCGCCGGTGCCGACGACGAGCACGTCACCCGCCAGCACCTCGTCCGCCCGTATGCCGTCGACGCGGTCACCCTGCCGGCGACGGGCCGTGCGCGGGGTCCGCTCCACCAGCAGGCGCAGCTCCCGGTCGGCGCGTGCCGCGGCGCGGGCCTCGAGCAGGCGCCCGCTGGCGAGCATCAGCGTGATCATCGCCCCGGCGAACCCCTCACCGACCCAGAGGGCGCCGGCGAGAGCCAGCACGGCGATGACGTCGACGGTGGCCCGGTGCTCGAGCACCGAGCGCACGGTCCACAGGACCGAGAGCGCGAGCCCCAGCACCGTGGCCGCGACCCAGGTGATACGTGAGGCGTCGTCCGCGCCGGTGGCCGCGGCTGCCGCGCCGCCGGCCAGCAGGAGGGCCGACACGACGAAGAAGACCGCCGGGGCGCGGTCTCGCCACCTGGTCACACCTTCATCGTGCGCTGCGCGCGCCTTCGCGGACGGCGTTCGGGACGGGAGTCACAGAGCCGCGCCTCCCGGCATACGTCGGCCTCGACGACGAGGGAGCCGTATGCCGTCAGGGCAGGTCGGCGAAGACGTCGCGGCGGATCGCCGCCCCCGGGGGCAGGGAGCGGTCGACGAACCACTCGCGACCGAAGACCACGTCGTAGAGCGGCCGGGGGATCCGCAGGAAGGCGGCGAGGGTGCGGTCGGCGCCACCGTCGGCGCTCGCCTGCGACGTGTGCGCCCGCATCGAGGCGCGCTTGGCGGCGATGTGCCGTCGCACGCCGATGCGGTGGGTGATCTCGCTGCGGGCGGAGAAGGCGCGGTCGAAGCTCGACCGGTCGAACTCGGGCGGGAAGCGGTAGACCTTCGCAGCGAGGTCGATGGCGCGGCAGATCGTGTCGCGCGGCACCGTCGCCTCGAGGACGCGCGGCGTGCCCGCGAGCTCGGCAGCCCGGGCCCCGACGACGTGAACCTTCTGGTGGTCCGGGTGGCCGTATCCGCCGTTGGGGTCGTAGCTGAGCAGGACGTCCACCTGCTCCTCGCGCAGGATCTCGGCGAGCCGGACCGCGGCCTCCTCGATGTCGGCTCGCACGAACCGGGTGGTGCCGGGCGGGTCGGGTGCGACCTCGGGCCCGAGCCCGCTGTCGGCGTAGCCGAGGTGCTCCACCCGCGCGACGCCCAGCGCGCGGGCGCTGGCGCGCAGCTCGTCCATGCGGGTCGCAGCGAGCGTGCCGTCGCCGGTGAACTCGCTCGCGGCGAGGCCGAGCTCGCCGTCGGTGGCGACCACGACGACGACCCGGTGCCCCTCGGCCGCGGCGCGCGCCATCGTGCCCGAGGTCAGCAGCGCCTCGTCGTCGGGGTGCGCGTGGAAGGCGAGCAGGGTGTGGGGCACAGTCACCCATCCTGACGCATGACACAGTGTTCCCCGTGAAGGTGGCCCTCCT
>JABFXB010000213.1 GCA_013361975.1 Dermatophilaceae bacterium | reverse complement strand
GACGAGTACGCCGACATGCTGCTCGACGGCGAGATCGTGTCGATGCGCGACGGCGTGCCGTCGTTCGCCGCGATGGCCGAGCGCTTCCACGTCACCGACGCCCGCCGGGCCGCGCTGCTCGCCGAGCAGGCGCCGGTGACGCTCATGACGTTCGACCTGCTGCGCCTCTACGGCGTCGAGCTGCTGGGCCGCACGTGGACCGACCGTCGGTCGACGCTCGAACGTCTCGAGCTCGCGGGCCCGCGCTGGCAGACGCCGCCCACCTTCTCCGACGGCGCGACGTTGCACGCCGCCACGAAGGAGCAGGGACTCGAGGGCATCGTCTCCAAGCGCGTCGACTCGGTCTACGTGCCCGGGCTGCGCTCGCCCCACTGGTTGAAGTCCCCGCACCGGGGCACCGTCTCGGTCGTCATCGGTGGGTGGCGTCCCGAGTCGGCCGGCACCGTGTCGCGGCGGCTCGGGTCGGTGCTCGTCGGCGTGCCCGGTCCCGGCGGCCTGCGCTTTCTCGGGCGCGTCGGATCGGGTCTCGCGGGCAAGACGGGCCAGGCGCTCATGCGCGACCTCGAAGCCCTGACCTCGACCAAATCCCCTTTTGCCGCAGAGGTTCCCGCGGAGGACTCGAACGGCGCCACCTGGGTGCACCCCGTCCTCGTGGCCGACGTGCAGTCGCTGGGACTGAGCGGGCAGGGGAGACTGCGCCAGCCGGCATACAAGGGCCTGCGCAGCGACCTCACCCCGGGTGACGTCGACGACCACGGGGACGGTGAGTGATGCCCTACGAGGCGCCGAAGGTGACCGTGGAGGTCGACGGGCGGCGGATGAAGCTGTCGAGCCTCGAGAAGGTGATGTACCCGAAGGCGGGCACCACCAAGGCGCAGGTCATCGACTACTACGCGCGCATCGCGCCGGTGATCCTGCCGCACCTGCGCGACCGTGCTGTCACGCGAATCCGCTTCCCGCACGGCGTCGGCGACATGCAGTTCTTCGAGAAGAACATCCCGTCGGGCACGCCGCCGTGGATCCGGCGCGCGGGCCGCGACCCCGTCTTCCCCTTCATCGACGACCTGGCCGCTCTGACCTTCTTCGCGAACCTCAACTCGCTCGAGCTGCACGTGCCGCAGTGGCGCTACGAGGGGGAGGGGCGCGACGCGGTGCAGCTCGGGCCCGACCGGCTCGTCATCGACCTCGACCCCGGGCCGGGCACCGGTCTGCACGAGTGCGCCCGCGTGGCGCTCATCGTCCGCGAGCGACTCGGCGGCATCGGCCTCGACACGGTCCCGGTCACCAGCGGTAGCAAGGGACTCCAGCTGTATGCCGTCCTGCCGGGCACCCACACGAGCGACCAGATCCGCGACACCGTGCAGCAGCTCGCCCAGGAGCTGACGAAGCTGCACCCCGACCTCATCGTGTGGAAGATGGCCAAGGAGCTGCGGCCCGGCAAGATCTTCCTCGACTGGAGCCAGAACGTCGCCGCCAAGACGACGGTGTGCCCCTACTCGTTGCGCGGTCGCGACCGGCCGACGGTGGCGGCGCCGAGGTCGTGGGACGAGGTCGAGGCGGGCGCCTCGGGCGAGGAGGAGCTCGTCCAGCTGACGGCCGACGAGGTGCTCGACCGGGTCGACCGGGACGGTGACCTGGCCGCCGAGATCACCGGGTGAGCACGCGCGGTGCGAACCGGCCGGCACGACGAAGGGCCCGGCATCCACTGGATGCCGGGCCCTTCAGTTCGGGACTTGCCGGTCAGTGCGCCTTGTCGTAGGCGGACTGGATCTCTGCCGAGATGCGCCCGCGGTCGGACACGGCGTGACCGTTGGCGCGAGCCCACTCGCGGACCGCGGTGAGGTCGGTGCGCTTCGCGGAGCCGGGAGACCGGCGGCGCGAGGACGCCTTGGCGGCTCCCGAGCGACGGGCGTGACCGGTCCAGGTCGCGAAGTCGTCACGCAGCTTCTTGGCATTCTTGTCGGACAGGTCGATCTCGTAGGTGACGCCATCAAGGGCGAAGGTGACGGTCTCTTCGGCGTCTCCGCCGTCGATGTCGTCGATCAACACCACTTCGACACGCTGGGCCATGTTTCTCCATCTGAAGTTGTCGGTCTGGGAGGGGAAAACCGCGAAACGAGGTTCCGCGGCAGGATCAAGTTACAGCCAGACGCGCCGAAATGCATTTCGTCGAAAACATTTCTTTGCACGACCGTGATTTATCGCTCTTCGTCACGACCGGAGTGCGGTGAATTGCGCGGCGTGGCGGTTCCCAGCGCTTTCCCAGCGACTTTCAGCGGCCGCCTGTGGATTTGTCCGAAGCGGAGCCGTCGGCATTGGCAGCGCGGTCGTGCGCGGCTTCCCACCGGGCCTGCGCCAGTCGCTCGCGACGGTCGCCCTCGAGGATGCTCTTGATCACGAAGTAGAAGAGCGTGCCGACACCGATCGTGGGCACGATGGCGAGCACATAGGGCAGAACCGATTCCATGCGCCCCATTTTCTCACGTCGCCGCAGCAGGCCCTCCCCGGTGTTGTCCGACCCGGCCCGTACGGTCATGCCATGGCTACGAGGACGACGACCCGGCGCACCCCCGGATTCCGCTGCGGCGAGTGCGGCTGGACCACCGTCAAGTGGGTCGGGCGCTGCGGTGAGTGCCAAGCCTGGGGCACCGTCGCCGAGACCGGCTCGGCCACCGCTGCGCGCACCACGGCGGCTCCGGTGGTGACCCCGGCCCAGCGCATCGCCGACGTCGACGTGACGCGCGCCGCCGCACGGCCCACCGGGGTGGCCGAGTTCGACCGCGTGCTCGGCGGTGGGCTCGTTCCGGGCGGTGTCGTGCTCGTCGCGGGCGAGCCGGGCGTCGGCAAGTCGACGCTGCTGCTCGACGTCGCCGCGCGCACCGCCCGCTCCGGCGCCGACGTCCTCTACGTCAGCGGCGAGGAGTCGGCGGCGCAGGTGCGCACCCGGGCCGAGCGCATCTCGGCGATGGCCGACTCGCTCTACCTCGCCGCCGAGACCGACCTCGCCACGGTGCTGGGACACATCGAGTCCCGGTCGCCGGGGCTGCTCGTCGTCGACTCGGTCCAGACCATCGCCAGTGCCGACGTCGAGGGCCAGGCCGGCAACGTGTCGCAGGTCCGAGAGGTCGCCGGCAGCCTCATCCAGGCCGCGAAGGCGCGCGGGGTGGCGGTGCTGCTCGTCGGCCACGTCACCAAGGACGGCTCCATCGCCGGGCCCCGCGTCCTCGAGCACCTCGTCGACGTCGTCATCCAGTTCGAGGGTGACCGCCACTCCCGGCTGCGGCTCGTGCGCGCTGTGAAGAACCGTTTCGGCCCCACCGACGAGGTCGGCTGCTTCGATCTGTCCGACGTCGGCATCACGGGTCTGCCCGACCCCAGCGGCCTCTTCCTGTCAAGCCGTGACCACGCGGTGCCCGGCACGTGCGTCACCGTGACGCTCGAGGGCCGTCGTCCGCTCGTGGCTGAGGTCCAGGCGCTCGTGGCGCCCTCCACCCTGCCGTCGCCGCGACGCACGTCGAGCGGGCTCGACGCTTCCCGGCTCGCCATGGTCATCGCGGTCCTCGACAAGCGCGCGGGTGCGCCCGTCGGCTCCCGCGACATCTTCGCGGCCACCGTCGGCGGGGTGCGCATCACCGAGCCGGCAGCCGACCTCGCCGTCGTCTGCGCCCTGGCGTCCTCCGTCGTCGACCGGCCGCTCGCCACCGACGTCGTCGCCTTCGGCGAGGTGGGCCTCGCGGGCGAGGTGCGCCGGGTCACCGGTCTCGACCGCCGCCTCGCCGAGGCCGCGCGGCTGGGCTTCCGCCACGCCCTCGTTCCCGCCGGCAGCCTCGCCGACTCGTCGGTGCCCGAGGGCATCCGGGCCGTCGAGGTCTCCGACGTCGCGCGGGCCATCGAGGCCATGGGTCGCCTCGCCGGTGGCCGGCCAACGACGGCGCCTGCCGTCGGCACCGTCTAGACTTCCACCGACCGGGGTGGACGCGCTCGGCGCCCCCATTGCGAAACAGGGAAGTGATGGACCGGAACGACGAGCTGCTGCTGCGCGCGGCCCTCGCCGCGGTAGCCCCGGGAACGGAGCTGCGCGACAGTCTCGAACGCATCCTGCGTGGTCGCACCGGCGCCCTGATCGTGCTGGGCTTCGACCGCGTCGTCGAGTCGTTGTGCACGGGCGGGTTCGCCCTCGACGTCGAGTTCTCCGCCACCCGCCTGCGCGAGCTGTGCAAGATGGACGGCGCCGTCGTGCTCGACCGCGAAGGCACCCGCATCCTGCGCGCCGCCACGCAGCTCGTCCCCGACTCGCGCATCGAGACCACCGAGTCCGGCACCCGGCACCGCACGGCCGAGCGCGTGGCCAAGCAGACCGGCTTCCCCGTCATCTCGGTGAGCCAGTCGATGGGCGTCGTCGCCCTCTACGTCGGCGACCTGCGCCACGTCATCGAGGGCTCCCCGACCACGCTGTCGCGCGCCGACCAGGCGTTGCAGACCCTCGAGCGCTACAAGGCCCGCCTCGACGAGGTCACCGGCACCCTGTCGGCGCTCGAGATCGAGGACCTCGTGACGATCCGCGACGTCACCGCGGTGCTGCAGCGCCTCGAGATGGTTCGTCGCATCTCGGCCGAGATCCAGGACTACGTCGTCGAGCTCGGCACCGACGGCCGCCTGCTGAGCCTCCAGCTCGAGGAGCTCGTCGGCGGGCTCGGCAACGACCGCGAGCTCGTCATCCGTGACTACCTCCCGGCCACGAAGTCGGGCCTCGA
Organism: Dermatophilaceae bacterium; assembly: GCA_013361975.1. Taxonomy (GTDB): domain Bacteria; phylum Actinomycetota; class Actinomycetes; order Actinomycetales; family Dermatophilaceae; genus Terrabacter. Next base: position 4,320 of record JABFXB010000213.1, on the reverse strand, counting down.
CCTGCCCGAGGCCCTCGACAACCTCCAGACGCTCAACGCCGTCGAGCTGCTCGACCTCGCGGCCGGCGCCCGTGCGGTCGGCTTCTCGGTGGTCGGCGACAGCCTCGACGCACCGGTGTCACCGCTGGGCTACCGGCTGCTCACCAAGGTGCCTCGGCTGCCGACTGCGATCGTCGACCGGCTCGTCAACCACTTCGAGTCGCTCCAGCGCCTCCTGGCGGCCGGCATCGAGGACCTCATGCTCGTCGACGGGGTCGGCGAGGGCCGTGCCCGGGCCGTGCGCGAGGGCCTCTCGCGCCTCGCCGAGTCGAGCATCCTCGAGCGCTACGTCTGATCTCGCGGCCCTCCTTGCGTATGCCGTCCGGCCCGGTCACGTCGTCCCCGCTCGCCCTGCTGCACGAGCGGGTCAACGGCTGGTACGCCGACGCCGGTCGCACGCACCTGCCGTGGCGTGAGCCCGACTGCAGCCCGTGGGGCGTGTTCCTCTCCGAGGTGATGTCCCAGCAGACGCCCCTGGCGCGCGTCGAGCCCGCCTGGCGCGAGTGGATGCGCCGCTGGCCGACTCCCGCCGACCTGGCCGCCACGCCACCCGGCGAGGCGGTGCGGGCGTGGGGGCGTCTGGGCTACCCGCGGCGCGCCCTGCGGCTCCACGAGGCGGCCACCGTGATGGTCGAGCGCCATGGCGGTGAGGTGCCGAGCACACCCGAGGAGCTGCTCCCGCTGCCCGGGGTGGGCGCCTACACGGCCGCGGCGGTGTCGTGCTTCGCCTTCGGCATCCCGGAGGTCGTCGTCGACACGAACGTCCGGCGCGTGCTGGCCCGCACTCTCGAGGGCAAGGCGTTCCCCCACCCGACCCTCAACCGCGCCGAGATGCTGCTCGCCGCCGAGTCGATGCCCGCCGAGCGCGACACCGCCAACACGTGGAACGTCGCCGTGATGGAGCTCGGCGCGCTCGTCTGCGTCGCCCGCGGTCCACGCTGCGACGAGTGCCCGGTGGCCGACCTGTGCGCCTGGAACGTCGCGGGGCGACCGGCCTATGAGGGGCCACCGCGTCGCGGGCAGGCCTGGCACGGCACCGACCGTCAGGTCCGCGGCGAGCTGCTGCGCCGGCTGCGAGAGGCTCACGTCGCCGTGCCGCTCGCGGGGCTCGAGGACTCCGCCGACGACCGGCTACAGGTCATGCGCTGCCTCGACTCCCTCGTGGCCGACGGCCTCGTCGAGCCGTTGTCGCGCGGCCGGTTCCGACTCCCGGCCTGACGGCGTTCAGAGGTTGCCGAGCACGCTCTCCACGTCGATCGCGATCACCACGCGCTCGGGGTTGGGGCGCGGCTGACGGTAGCGGGCGGCATACCGCTGCTCGGCGTCGGTGACGGCGGCCGGGTCGTCGACCACGCGCGCCGTGCCCTCGAGCGAGAGCCAGTGCCGGCCGTCGACCTGGCAGAGCACCGCCGGGCGGCCGGCAACGGCGTTGCGGGCCTTGCGGCTGCCGCGGCTCGTGATGACGCGGGCGGTCGAGGTGGCCGGGTCCCAGGTGAAGCCGACCGGGGTGACGTGCGGGCGACCGTCGGGGTGCAGCGTCGTCAGGGTCGCCAGGTGCCGGACGGTGAGGAAGTCGAGCGCCTCGGGGGAGAGGTCGTCAGGTCGGGTGGCCATGGCGCGAGTCTGTCAGCCGAGGCCGCCCCGGGTCCGCAAGGCCGTTGATCACGCGGCGGCTGCTCGGTAGTGTCGCCCTTTGTGCCCGCTGCCCCCAGACCGTCGTGACGACCTTCTGGGTGCTCGTGAGGGCCGGGTTCCGGAGGCACTCGACCTACCGCCTGGCGCTGCTGGCGGGCATGACGACGAACTCCGTCTTCGGCTTCATCCGGGCCTCGATCCTGCTCGCCGCGCTGAGCTCCGCGAACGCCTCCATCGGCGGCTACGACAAGCCCACGACGATCGCCTTCGTGTGGTGGGGCCAGGCCTTGCTCGGCACCGTGAACCTCTGGGGTTTCGCCGAGGTCAAGGACCGGGTGCGGTCGGGTGACATCGCGGTCGACTTCCTGCGCCCCATCAACCCCCAGTTCGCCTATCTGGCAGGCGATCTCGGTCGTGCGGGCATCAACCTGCTCGGCCGCGGGATCCCGGCGCTGCTCCTCGGTGCGCTGCTCTTCGAGATAGCCTGGCCGCCGTCCACGACCAGCTGGGTGGTCGGCGCGGTGTCGGTCGTGCTGGCCGTCGTCGTGGCGTTCTCGGGCAACTTCGTGATCAACCTGCTCGCCTTCTGGCTCGTCGAGATCCGCGGCATCACCCTGCTCTGGATGATCACGGGCGGCCTGCTGTGCGGCCTCTACCTCCCGGTGCCGTGGTTCCCCGACTGGCTGCGCACCATCGCCCAGTGGTCGCCGTTCCCGTCGATGCTGCAGAACCCGATCGACATCCTCGCGGGGCGCGTGGTCGGCGCCGACATCGCCTCGGCGGTTGCGGTGCAGGTCTTCTGGGCGGTCCTGCTGCTCCTGCTCGGCCAGGTCGTGCTGCGTGCCGGGCGTCGGCGCCTGGAGGTGCAGGGTGGCTGACTCGAGAGCGTCGCTGTCGCAGCGCCTGCGTCCGTACCGCGTGCTGCTCGCGTCGAGGGCCCGCGCCCAGATGCAGTACCGCGCCTCCTTCGTCACCGACATCCTGGGCACCGTCGGCGTGGGCCTGGCCGAGTTCGCCGAGGTGTGGGTCATCTTCCACAACGTCCAGTTCCTCGGCGGCCTCGACTTCACGGCGGCCCTGCTCGTCTTCGCCCTGTCGAACCTCTCCTTCTCGCTGGCCGACATGTTCGTGGGTCACCTCGACCAGCTGCCGGTCTACATCCGCGCCGGGCAGGTCGACGCCTTCTACGTGCGGCCGCTGCCGCTGCTCACCCAGCTGATGACGAGCGAGCTGTCGATGCGCCGCATCGGGCGGTTGTCCGTCGCCGTCGTCGCCCTGGTGGTGGCGCTCAGCACCGGCGCCGTCGCCTGGTCGCCGGCGAAGGTGCTGCTCATCGTGCTGACGGTCGTGAGCGGCAGCGCGATCTTCGCCGCCCTGTTCACCGCGGCCGGCGGGCTTCAGTTCTTCCTCGTGGACGGCTCGGAGTTCACCAACGCGTTCACCTACGGCGGCCAGTATGCCGCCCAGCAGAGCCAGCAGGTCTTTCCCGGCCCGCTGCGGATCTTCTGGACCTTCGTCGTGCCGACGGCCTTCGTCGCGTACGTGCCCGCCGTCGCCATCCTCGACCTGCCCGGCGACCGCCTAGCGCCCCAATGGCTCGCCTGGTGCACCCCCCTCGCCGCGTTGCTCGCCTGGGGCATCGCCGGCCTCTGCTGGAGACTCGGGACCCGCCACTACCAAGGAGCCGGTGGATGACCATCATCGAGACCCGCGACCTCGTGCGGGACTTCAAGAAGACCCGCGCGGTGGACCGGATGACGTTCTCGGTCGAGGCCGGGGAATCGGTCGGCTACATCGGTGCGAACGGTGCCGGCAAGTCCACGACGATCAAGATGCTGACCGGCATCCTCAAGCCCACGTCGGGGCACGTGCGCACCTGTGGTCTCGAGCCGATGCGCGAGCGCATCGGGGTCGCGCGCCGGGTCGGGGTCGTCTTCGGGCAGCGCTCGCAGCTCTGGTGGGACCTGCCCCTGCGCGACTCCTTCGCGATCCTCGCCGCCATCCACAGACTCGGCGAGCAGGAGGCGCGGACCCGCACCGACACGCTGGTCGAGCAGCTGGAGATGGGTCCGCAGCTCGCGACTCCCGTGCGCTCGCTGTCGCTGGGGCAGCGCATGCGCGCCGAGATCGCCGCGGCGCTGCTGCACTCGCCCGACCTGCTCATCCTCGACGAGCCGACGATCGGCCTCGACGTGCTCTCGAAGCAGCGCCTGCGCGAGTTCCTCGTCGCGGAGCGGCGCGAGCGGGGCACCACCCTGTTGCTGACGACCCACGACATGGGCGACGTCGAGCGGCTCTGTCACCGGGTGCTGGTCGTCGACCGGGGCCGGCTCGCCTTCGACGGCACGCTCACCGGCCTGGCCGCGACGGTGGGGGCGCAGCGCGTGCTCGTCATCGACCTCGCGCAGCCCACGCCCCACCTCGACGACATCCCGCGCACCCGGCTGCTCGACAGCGAGTCCGACGGGCTGCGGCAGCGTCTCGCCTTCGACTCCGAGGCGACCACCGCGGCAGCCGTGCTGGCGCAGGTCTCCGCCCGGCACGAGGTGCGCGACCTGACCATCGAGGAGCCGGACATCGAGGACGTCGTGCGCCGCATCTACGCCGCCTCCGGCCGCGCCTGACCCCAGTACCCCCACCTGACCC
>JABFXB010000005.1 GCA_013361975.1 Dermatophilaceae bacterium | reverse complement strand
GCCAAGCAGCTCAACGCCTCGGGAGTTCCGGCCGTCGAGCTGCACGGCAACCTCAGCCAGAACGCGCGCACGCGCAACATGGACGACTTCCACTCGGGCCGCGCGCAGACGCTCGTCGCGACCGACATCGCGGCCCGCGGCATCCACGTCGACGACGTCGCGCTCGTGATCCACGCCGACCCGCCCGTCGAGCACAAGGCCTACCTCCACCGCTCGGGCCGCACCGCCCGCGCCGGCAACGAGGGCACCGTCGTCACGATGATGCTCGACGAGCAGGTGCGCGACGTGCGCGACCTGACGCGCAAGGCCGGCATCAAGCCGACGACCACCCGTGTGGCCCTCGGCCACCCGCTGCTGACCGAGCTCGCCCCCGGCGAGAGGTCGTATGCCGGTGGGCTCGTTCGCGAGGCTGCCCCCGTGCGCGCTGCCGGTGCCGGATCTCGTGGCGGATCGGAGGGCACGACGGGTTCGGCCGACTCGGCGGCCCGCTCGGGTGGACGCCCGGGTCGTGGCCGGGGTCGTGGACGTGGCCGCGCGGGTCAGCGCCCCGAAGGCGCCGGCACGGCTGGCAGCGGCGGAACACGCGGGTCCGGTCGCTCCGGCGGTGGTGACTCGGGACGGGCAGGTGGTCGCCCCGGTCAGGGTGGCGACGTGCAGTCCGCTGGTCGCCGCGGCAGCGGCGCGGGCGGTGGTTCGCGTCGTCGTGGCGGCGCCGCAGCAGGCGGTTCCGGTCGGCGCTCGGGGGCGGGTGGCGGCTCGGCGACGGTCTACTCGACGAGCAGCAGCGGCAGCAGTGCCGCGTCGTTCTCCGCCGGCACCCGCGCCGGCACCCGCCGCCCCCGCTGACCCGACCCCTCCACCCGTCGAGAGGCCAAATTTCGCCGCCTCCCAACCGTCGAAAGGCCAAGTTTCGCCGCCTCCAGCCAGTCGAGTGGCCAAAGCTCGCGACGACCTCTGGCCACTCGACGACGGCGAGGGGACAAACATTGGCCTCTCGACGGTTGAGCGGTCGAGCGGTTGAGCGGTTGAGCGGTTGAGCGGTTGAGCGGTCGAGCGGGCTCAGGGGCGCTTGAGGGAGCGGCTGCGACCGCGGAACTCGGCGATGATCTGACCGTCCGACTCGCGCTTGACCGTCACGTCGGTGATGCCGCTGCGCCCGAAGGCAGAGCGCACCCGCGCCTCGGCGACCAGCACGTCACCGAGCTTGCCTGGCGCGGTGAACGAGATGTCGGCCCCGGCCGCCACCGTGAGGCGCCCCCGCGAGTTGCAGGCGAGCGCGAAGCACGAGTCGGCCAGGGTGAAGATGAAGCCGCCGTGGCAGATGGCGTGGCCGTTGACCATGTCGTCGCGGATCTCCATCCGCACGACCGCGTGGTCCTGCTCGACCACGGTGGCGTCCATGCCGAGGCGCCGGGAGGCCTGGTCGTCGGCCCACATCTGCCGGGCGAAGGCGACCCCCTCGTCGCTCGAGGGAATCTGGTCGACGACGTCTTCGCTCATGACAGGCTCCCGTCGGTGAGGGCCGGGCTCGGTCGGTAGCGCCCGCCCGGGTAGGCCGCGTCGAGCGCGGCGAGCTGCTCAGCCACGACGTCGAAGCCGATCTCGCGTCCCCACTCGATGGGGCCCTTCGGGTAGCGCACCCCGAGCCGCATCGCCGTGTCGACGTCGTCGGCGCTCGCCTCGCCGCGTGCGACCAGGTCGACGGCCTCGTTGACGAGCATCGCCAGCGTGCGTGCGAGCGGGTCGGTCTCGACCGGCCCGCCGACGAGCCGAGCGGCGAGCTCGAGGTCGGGCTCGGACCCCTCGACCGCGCCGTCGGCGGCATACGCGTAGACGCCCGACCCCGACTTGCGACCCAGCCGGCCCGCCTCGACGAGCACGCGCTGGAAGTCCGTGGGGGCGTACCTCTCGTCGCGCCCCGTCTGCTCCCACACCGACGTGCCGACGGCGAGGTTGACTTCCTGGCCGATGAAGTCGGTGAGCTCGAGCGGGCCCATCGGGAAGCCGCCCTTCTCGCGCAGGATCCAGTCGACGGTCGCGGCGTCGGCGATGCCGGCCTCGACGATGCGCTGCGCCTCGCCGTAGAAGGGCCGCGCGACCCGGTTGACGATGAAGCCGGGCGTC
>JABFXB010000551.1 GCA_013361975.1 Dermatophilaceae bacterium | reverse complement strand
GTGCCGAACCGGGCCCGGTCGCCGGGGATCTCGGTCGTGTCGAGCCACGTGCCGTTGACGAACCTGAACAGGTCGTCCTGCGGCCGGGCCGACCGGTCGAACGCCTCGAGGTTGATGCCGGACTTCATGACCACGATGTCTCCTCGTACCCGTGCCGGACCGTCCGGCCACCGTGGTGCCGAGCCTAACCACGGTGGCCGACGGTCAGCGGCGCAGGCGCCCGGCGACGACGCCGGCGAGTCCGACGACGAGCAGCATCCCGCCGAAGGCACCGATCATCGGCGGCCCGACGAGCCGGAACGTGAGGTCCGCGTCGGTCAGGTTGGCGGCGAGCAGCCAGCCGGCCACGATCATCGTGAGCAGCCCGAACATGATCGAGCCGGGACGCGGCCCCTTGCGCACCGTCACGAGCGCGGGACGTGGGTCCTGGTGGCCCTGGCCCGGTGCGGCCGGCGTCGGCATCGCCCCGGACTGCGCAGGGTCGGACTGCGCGGGGTCGGGCTGCGACGGCGGCGGCAGGTGCGGCAGCTGCGCAGCGTCCGTCACGACGTCGTCGGGCACCGGTGCCGAAGGCTCCACCCGGAACGGGCTCGGCGTCGGCAGCGCCTGGGTCGAGGCCGCCGGGATCGTCGTCGTCGCGTCGGCGTCGGCCAGCGGGTCGCTGAACTGCGTTGTGCTGGTGGTGTCGTCGTGGTTCATGGTGCTCGGCTCCCCGGACGTGTCGGTCGAGTGGCTCGTGTCGGTCGAGTGGCTCGTGTCGGTCGTGTTGCTGCTGTCGCCCGGCTCGCGGGGCTGCTCGGTGCTCATGACGCGCTCCGCGTCAGGATGCGGATGTCGCCCAGCCCGACCTCGGCGTCGACGACGATCTCGTCGGGCCCGGTCGTGGGCCCGTAGTGCACGGCCTTCTCCCAGCTGATGCCGCCGGCCCGTAGTCCGGCGTCACCCGACTGGAGGTTGAGGTCGCCCTCGTTGCTGCCGGTGGCCTCGAGCGCGCCGGCCCGCGCCTTGGTGTTCACCGTGACGGGCACGTTCTCCGGCACGACGACGGTCAGCTGGCCGGCGCCCACGGTCGCCTTGACGTGGTCCGTTCCGGCGGTGGCCTTGTAGTCGGCCCTCGTCAGGTCGAGCCGCATGTTGCCGAGGCCGAGCTCGTAGGTCGGCGCGGGCGTGAGGGAGGTCACGGCATACGAGCTGTCGCCGACGTGCCAGGGGTGGCTCAGCCCGGCTGGAGCGGCGGTCGTCATGGCGGCGGCGATGACGCCGACGACGGCGAAGAAGCCGAGGCCCGACCGACGCCCGGCGATGCCGGCGATGACGATCGCGAGACCGAGCATGCCCACGCCCGAAGCGATCCCGACGGCGACGTGGTTGCCGGGCCAGCCTGCGCCGTCGGCGACGAGGGCGAGGACGACGCCCGTGAGGATCGAGAGCCCCAGGACGAGCAGCCCGCCGGCGAAGCCGATGGAGGGCGTGCGCTGACGGACCGGCGTCGGCGCCGGTGGGCGCGGCGCGGTGAGGGTCGCGCCGGCGTTCGCTGCCGCGTTGCCCGTGGAGCCGTATGCCGGGTGCACCGGGCCCGACGTCGCCGTCGTGGGGGACGCGGCGGGAAGGCCCGGGTCCGCAGGCCCGTGCGGGTCGCCGGGGGTCCCGGTGGTGGCGGGTGCCGGACGGCTGCCCGAGCCCTTCCACGGTGCCTGCGTCATGAGGTCGCGGCCCGTGTCGGTGCGGGTGAGGAACCACCAGGCGCCGACGACGAGCAGTGCGAAGCCGAAGAAGCGCAAGCCCTGCGTGTCACCACCCCACCAGGGACCACCGCCGAGCACCGAGATGGCCGTGACGACGAGCAGGAAGATCGAGATGCCGTCGCCGTGCTTCAGCGCGCGCTCGACGTGGATCTCACCCTGCTCGTCGGGCATCAGCAGCCAGAGCACGAGGTAGAGCGCCAACCCCATCCCGAAGAAGATGGAGAAGAGGATGAAGCCCGCTCGCACGACGAGCGGGTCGACGCCGAGCCACCGGGCCACACCCGTGGCGACACCGGCGAACCAGCGACCGTCCCTGCCGCGCACGATGCCCGGGCGCCGGAGGGCGGTGTAGAAACCGTCCAGGCCATGGCCCTGCGTCGGGGCCCC
>JABFXB010000327.1 GCA_013361975.1 Dermatophilaceae bacterium | reverse complement strand
GTCCCAGTCCTGCTCGGCCGCACCCAGCAGCAGGGTGATGCTCGACAGGCCCTGGCCGACCGAGTCGTGGATCTCCCGCGACAGGCGGGTCCGCTCGGCCAGGGCGCCCGAGCGTCGTTGTGCGGCAACCAGATCGGCCTGTGCCTCGGTCAGCTCGTCGATGAGGGCCTGTCGCGTGCGTGCCTCCCGCTCCAGCGCGCGGTAGGAGAGCACCGTCACGAGGGCGATGCCCACCGGCCCGACGAAGACCGTCGGGTCGAGGTCGTCGGTGATGCGGCTCCACGCCGCGCTGACGACCGCGGTCATGACGACGACGAGCGTGACGGCATACGGGAACGGGAGCACCTGGAGCACGGCGAAGGCGACGGGCACGGCCGTCCACGCGAACGACGGGGCGACGAGGGTCAGGGCCACCCACAGCACGACGACCACGCCGACCCACACCATCGGCCACACCTCGCGGTCGGCGACGAGGCGACGCGTGGAGTACGCGGCGCCCAGCACGAGGGCGCCGCCGAGGACGAGCACCGCCGTGACATCGAGATCGTGGCGCAGCAGGTAGCGCACCGAGCACGTCACGAGCAGCACGAGCAGCACACCGTCGAGCCAGCGGTCGAGGCGTGCCACCGGGGCGAGGATGCCCTCCTGCACGAGGGCAGCGTAGGCACGAACGGGTCACGGCGGCATCATCCGATCGGCTACCCGGGTGTGGCCGGTCGCCCGACGCGCGCGGGTGCGCTGCGAGGCGACAGTAGAAGGGAAGCCAGAGCCGACCACCCCAGACCACCCACACGGAGACCACCATGAAGCGCACCATCGCCGGACTCGCCACCCTCGCCGTCGCAGCGACGCTGCCGATCGTCGGGAGCCCCACCGCCACCGCCTCGGGCCGCCCGTCGGTCTACGAGCTGCAGGGCGACCCGGGCGGCTCGAAGTTCGAGGGCATCGGCGCCGACGAGCGCCGCGGCGTGTTCTACGTCAGCGAGGTGACGGGCGGCGAGATCCACCGCGGCACGGCAGGTGAGTCGCAGACGCAGCAGTGGGTCGCCGGCGACGGCACCGACGGACGCTTCACGGCCCGCGGCATCACGACGGACGGGCAGGGCCGCGTCTACGTCGCCGGCGGCCCCAACGGCATCGGGACCGGCCGTCCCGACCTCTGGGTCTACTCCGCCGACGGCGCGCTGCTGGCCGCCCTGCGAGCCCCCGGCGACAACGTCTTCGTCAACGACGTCGCGATCGGACCCGACGGCGCGGCGTACTTCACGAACTCCAATGCACCCCAGGTCTTCCGCGTCGCGCTCGACGGTGGCGACTGGTCGGTGACGCGGTGGGCCGACGCGACCGGCACGATCACGCAGGCGGCCGGCTTCAACCTCGGCGGCATCGTCGTCAGTGCCGACCGCTCGGCCCTCGTCGTCGCCCAGGGCAACCTCGGCATCCTGTGGCGCTTCGACCTCGCCACGGGGTCGGCCTCGCGTGTCGACAGCGGCGGCAGCGCGCTCACCGACGCCGACGGCCTCGTGCGCCAGGGCTCCCGACTCACGGTCGTGCGCAACTTCGCGCGCTCCATCGCGACGCTGGAGCTATCCGCCGACGGCCGCACCGCGCGACCCGTCTCGCAGGTCGCCACCGACCCGACGCGCGTGCTGACGACCGCCAAGGTGCTGCGCGGCCGGATCCTTTTCGTGGACAGCAAGTTCGACGAGACCGTGGCCACGCCGCCGTACCAGGTCGTCACCGACCCAGTGGCACGATGAGCCGTGTGCGGCGCACGCAGGTGGCGAGGGTCGCGATGGCGGCCCTCGCCCTCGCCGCGGTCGCCGGCTGTTCCACCCCCGCCGGGCCCACCACGCCCACCACGCCCACCACGCCCACCGCGCCCACCACGCCGCCCTCGACGTCCACCTCGACCCCGACGACGAAGCAGGCCCCGGTGACCTCCACACCCGCGCCGGCAGGAGCAGCCGTCCGGAAGGCGAGCCCGGTCGAGCACGCGCGCCTCGACAGCGACCTGCGTGATGCCGCGTGGAAGAACGACGTCACCCGAGCGAAGGCCCTGGTGGCCCGGGGCGCCGACGTCAACGCCAAGGACGAGACCCAGCAGTCGGCGTACCTGGTGGCGACGAGCGAG
>JABFXB010000154.1 GCA_013361975.1 Dermatophilaceae bacterium | reverse complement strand
AGGCCCAGGCGGACTCCTGCCCGGGGCCGGGTGTCAGGGGCACGGGTCGGCTCATCGCCCCGACTCGCAGATCTCCTCGAGACCCGTCGCCAGCCGGTCGACGTCGTCGGCGGTCGTGTAGGGCGCGAGGCCCATCCGCAGGCCACCCGCGGCGCCGAGGCCGAGGTGGTGGCTGCACTCCCACGCGTAGAAGCTGCCGGCGGGCGCGTTGACGCCGCGGTCGGCGAGGGCGGAACGGAGGTCCTGCGGGTCGTGCCCGTCGACGTTGACGAGCAGCGTCGGGGTGCGGCGCTTCGCGTTGCTGTAGGCCGTCAGGCCGGGGATCGCGCGCAGCCGCGCCTCGAGGTCGGCGAGGAGGGCGTCCTCGTGCTCCTCGAGGGCCGCGAAGGACGCGACGAGACGGTCGCGCCGGGGCAGGGACGCGTCGGGCCGCGCCAGGTCGGCGAGGAAGTCGACGGCGGCGGTGGTGCCGGCGAGCAGCTCGTAGGGAAGCGTGCCGAGCTCGAACCGCTCGGGCACGGCGTCCGACGACGGCACGAGCTTGGCCGGGTGCAGGGTCTCGAGCAACGCCGGTGAGGCGGCCAGCACGCCGAGGTGGGGCCCGAGGAACTTGTAGGGCGAGCACACCCAGAAGTCGGCGCCGGTGGCCGCGACGTCGGTGCTCACGTGGGCGGTGGCGTGCACCCCGTCGACCCAGAAGAGGGCGCCGACAGCGTGCGCCACCTCCGCGATGGCGGGCAGGTCGGGGCGCGTGCCGATGAGGTTCGAGGCCGCGGTCACGGCCACGAGTCGGGTGCGGTCGCTGACGAGCGCGGCGAAGACGCTCGGGTCGAGCTCGCCGGTCTCGCTGTCGAACTCGGCCCAGCGGACGGTCGCGTCGGTCGCCTCGGCGGCGAGCACCCACGGGCGCACGTTGGCGTCGTGGTCGAGCCGGCTGACCACGACCTCGTCGCGCGGGCCCCAGTCCTTCGAGATCGTGCGTGCGAGGTGGAAGGTGAGCTCGGTCGCCGACCGGCCGAACACGACGCCCGCCGGGTCGGCGGCCAGCAGGTCGCCCATCGCGGCCCGGGCGGCGACGACGATGCGGTCGGCGCGGCGCTCGGCGGGCGTCACGGTGCCGCGATTGGAGATGGCCGACGTCAGCGTCTCGACGACCGCCGTGGCAACGGCGTCGGGCACCTGCGACCCGCCGGGGCCGTCGAAGTGGGCCGCGCCCTCGCGCAGTGCAGGGAAGTGCCAGCGGATGCGGTCGACGTCGTACGCCGCGGCTGCGGGTGCTGCTTCGGTGCCGGGGGATGACATGCGCACCATCCTCGCCCATCGCTCCGACGCCGCGACCGGAACGGTCGTTCGGCCACGGGCGGCGCGCCGTGGTCCTACCGTCGGAAGCGGGGTGGTCGCAGCTGTCACACCGCCCTGCCCTGCAACGTGAGGGGTGCCCCGTGGCCCGTCCTCTCCTCCTGGTCGTGGACCGGGACCTCGACGCCCTCGCCCGCACCGAGGGTGAGCTGGCCCGCCGCTTCGGCGCGGACTTCCGCGTGCGGGGCGAGTCGGACAGCACCGTCGCGCTCGAGCAGCTCCGGCTGGCGGCCGAGCGACGCGACCCCGTGGCGCTGGTCCTCGCCGACCCGTGGCTGCCCGGGGTCGGCGGCGCCGAGCTGCTGCGATCGGTGCGCACGCTCCACCCCGACGCGGCCCGCGCGCTGCTCGTGCCCTGGGGCGCGTGGGCCGACCGGCGCACGGCCGACGAGATCCTGCGCGGCATGTCCCACGGCGACATCGACTACTACGTGCTCGAGCCCTGGAGCTCGCCCGACGAGCTGTTCTGCCGCACCGTCTCGGAGTTCGTGCAGGTGTGGTCGCGCACGGTCGAGAACCGGCGGCGCGAGGTCGTCGTCGTGGGCGCGGCCCGTGAACCCCGCGGCCACGCCGTGCGAAGTCTGCTGACCCGCAACGGGATCCCGCACGCGTACCTCGACCGAGGCACCCCCGAGGCGGTCGCGGTGCTCCGGTCGGTGGAGGCACCCGAGCCGACCTCCGAGGACGGCCCGCTGGTCATCTGGCTCGCCGCGCTCGGCGGCCGGGTGCTGCTCGACCCGACCGACGTCGAGATCTGCCGGGCCTGGGGCATCGGCACCGACCTCG
>JABFXB010000539.1 GCA_013361975.1 Dermatophilaceae bacterium | reverse complement strand
CGCCCGAGCAGCGGCTTCTGCGCGAGGACGCCGACGGCATACGTGATCGCGGCCAGCACGGCGAGCCACACGCCCACCATGTCGCCGGCGTCACCGGAGGAGAAGCCGCGCGCGATGACGACGACACCCGCGAAGCCGACCGCCATGCCGATGAGCAGCCAGCGGGTCATCGCCTCGCCGAGGAAGACCGTCGCCAGCAGCGCGACGATGATCGGCCCGATCTGCACGAGGAGAGCCGACGTGCCGGCGTCGATGCGTCGCTCGGCCTCGTTGAGCGCGAGGTTGTAGACCCCGAACCAGCCGACGCCACACAGCAGGAGCAAGGGCCAGTCGCGGCGGGCGGGCCAGGTGCGCGGCCGACGGAAGACGAGGACGCCGAGCGCGACCGACGCGACGAGCAGCCGACCGAGGGAGAGGGCACCGGGTGGCACGTCTCGACCGAGGTGGCGGATGGCGACGAAGGCGGACGCCCAGAGCAGCAGGGTCACGGCCACGGCGCCGAGGACGAGCCAGGTGGTGCGACGAGAGGTGGCTGGAGCCTCGACGGCAGCGGGCGATTCGACGGTCACCTGCAGACCGTAGACGCCGGCACCGACACGGCGCCGCACGGTTTCCGGTCAGGTGTGCACGACTTGCTGCCACGCCGGTCGCTCGGTGCGCTCGGTGCGCTCGGTGCGCTCGGTGCGCTCGGTGCGCTCGGCGCGCTCGCTGCCCACGGACGACGCGCCGCGACCGCCAAAGACGCGCGCACCCAGCCACGGCAGGACCCGCGTCCAGAGCACCCAGTAGGCGATGCCCACGACCATCGACCCGGTGAAGGCGAGCAGCGGGCGTCCCCAGAGGTGCTCGAGGACCTGCCAGTGGATGACGTAGACGAAGAGCGAGCTGGCCGCGAGCACCTGCACTGTGGGGACCAGCCACGCGGGCAGCCGGGTCGTCGGCTTCCACACGAGGGCCAGCACGAAGGCCAGCGACAGCGCGTCACGAGCCGGGTTGCCCGAGAAGGTACCGACCATCAACGCCGCCGCGGCGGTCACGGTCCACCGCTGCCGGGCCGTGGACACGCGTGCGATGGCCCAACCCAGGAAGAAGAGGAAGAGCACGACGAGGGCCGAGCCCTGCATGCGCGGCACAGGCAGCTCGAAGAGCGGCAGGCGGAACGTGAACGCGGCCAGGGTCAGGGCCGCGGGCAGCCCGAAGGGCCAACGCTTCTCGAGCCGCGCGGCCGCGGGCACGGCCGTGAGGACGATCGCGACCACGAGGGCGAAGACGAGCGCCTCGATGAACCAGAACCGCCACGGCGGCCCGAGCCGCTGCTCGCCGAACACCCAGTTGAGCAGGAAGACGTTGCGCGTCTGGTAGTCGCCCCAGACGAAGTGCGCCGGCACGATGACGGCGAGCGTGGGCACGACGATCCTGACCAGACCGCGACCGAGCGCCTTCAGCCTCGCCGCCCGCCCCGGCGTGGCCAGCGCGAAGCGCGCCACGTTGAAGCCGACGAGCACGAGCAGCGCGTGCGCGGTGCCCTGCAGCGAGAAGAGGTCGGCGTGCGTGCCGACGATGAGCAGGATCGCGAGGGCCCGCAGCCACACGCTCGTCTCCACGGTGCGCCGCCGGCCGGCCCTGACACGACGACCCAGGGCGTATGCCGTGTGCCAACTGCCGCTGCCCGCGACGTCCGCGCCGGGCTGGGCTCCAGAGCCCGGCGACTCCTGCGCGAGGTCGGCCTGCTCCTGGAGCCGGCCGACGGGCGTCACGTGCCACGACGGCGGCAGGTCGCCCAGCAGCTCCTCGAGCTTCAGCGACACCTCGACGTAGCTGAGGGAGTCGCCGCCGAGGGACGCGAAGGTGGCGTCGTCGGGCACCGCGTCGCGGTGCAGCGCATCGGCATACATCCTCGCGACCGAGCCGCCCTGCGCCGCAGCGGACTCGGAGTGCGTGGCGTGGGCGCCGCCTCCTTCACCGAGGGCGAGCACGGCCTGCAGGTCCACCTTGCCGCCGGGGAGCGTCGGGTGCTCGGTGACCTCGACGACGCGTACGGCGCCGAGGGGCACGTGACCGGCAGCGGCGGTGGCGCGGCGCACGGCACCGTGGTCGACACCCGCGCACGCCGACCCCGCGACGTCAGCGGCACGCACCGTCACCACGAGGAGACCCTCACGCCCGGCCACCCGCACGTCGCGCCCGGCCTCCCGGAGGCGGCGCTCGACGACGTCGAGGTCGACGCGGTGGCCCAGCACCTTGACGTGACGGCTGGAGCGTCCCGTCACCTCGAAGAGCCCGTCTGGGCCGATGCGGCCGAGGTCGCCGGTGCGCAGCCGGGTGGTGGTGCGACCGAGCGCGAGGTCGGCCGGCCGCTCCGCGTAGCCGAGCATGACGTTGGGTCCGCTGTAGTGCAGCTGGCCGTCGACGACCTCGAGGGCGCCGCCGGGCACGGGCACGCCGATGGACCCGGGGTTGCTCAGCGCGAGGTCGGGTGGGAGGTAGGCCATCCGGGCCGTGGCCTCGGTCTGGCCGTACATGACGAAGAAGTCCCAGCCGCTCTCACGGCCGAGCTGCGCCCAGTGGCGCACCCGGTCGGGATCGAGGCGGCCGCCGGCCTGGGTGACGTAGCGCAGGCGTGGGAGGTCGAGGCGCGAGAAGGACGAGCGCTCGAGCATCTCGAAGGTCCACGGCACGCCCGCGAGAGAGGTGACGTCGGCTCGGCGGGCGAAGTCCCAGAAGCACTCGTCGACCACCGAGAGGTCAGTCAGCGCGATGCCGGCGCCACGGGTCAGGTGGCTGTGCAGCACGGACAGTCCGTAGCAGTAGTGGAGCGGCAGCGTCGTTGCAGCGCAGTCGGTCTCGCGGATCTGGAGGAACTCGGCGATCTGCTCGGCGTTCGCCGTCAGGTTGTCCCACGAGAGACGCACGAGCTTGGGCGATCCGGTCGACCCGCTGGTGCTGAGCAGCAGGGCGAGGTCCGGGTGGAGCGCCGCCGCCGGCTCGTCGCGGTGGACCACGACCTCTCCCCCGGCGGCGACCTCGATGTCGGGGTTCCACGCCGCGCGCAGGCCGTCGACCACGTCGGGGCGGTCGCCGGCAGCCAGCAGCACGGCGTGTCCCTGCCGGAGGGCGGCGAGGTAGGTGACGAGGCACTCCAGGCGGTTCTGCATGGCGACGAGCACCAGACGACGGTCCCCGGCCAGGGAGCGACCGGCCTCATCGACGAGCTCGCGCAGCTCCTGGCGGCTGACGACCCGGTCGGCCAGCACGACCGCCGCGCCGCTGGGCTCGCCCGGGAGCTCGAGCCACGGCGCGCGCGCCGGCGCGGCCGTGGAGGTCGTCAGGGAGTCGAGCACGTCCACATTAGATAGGTAAGCCTTACCTAATGGCAAACCACGTGCTTGCCGATCGGGACGACATAAGTTAGCGTTTTTGTTATGAGAACGCAGGGTTATGTGAATGAGCGGGAGCACCAGCCCCTCTCCTCCACGCCCATCGCGTACCCGAGCCGCCGGACGGGGCGAATGTGTGCCTGTCGACCGCTCGGGAGCCGCGCAGCCTGATCAACGCTGTCGTCTCCCGAGCGCCGCCGAACCCCACCGCACACCCCCACCCGAGAGGCTTCCCATGTCCCGCGGCGCACAGCGCATCTCCGTCGATCTCAACGACACCGCCAGGCGGCTCGCCCGCCAGCGGTCGATCTGGCAAGGGCTCGTCGACTTCGACCCCATCACCCGCTACTACGCCCGGCTCCTGGCCGACGAGCACCACGAGGCCTGGCTCCTCACGTGGCTCCCCGGTCAGGGCACCCCCTGGCACGACCACGGCGGCAGCGCCGGCTCGTTCGTCGTGCTCCAGGGCGTGCTGACCGAGGAGGTCGCCGGCTACAAGGCCGCTGCAGACCTCGACGGCGCGCACCGCGTGACCGGCCCCGGAGTCCTGCTCACGCCGGGCGACCAGCGCACGTTCGGCACCCGCCACCTGCACCGGGTCACGAACGCCGGTTCCGACCCGGCCGTGAGCCTGCACGTCTACGCCCCCAAGCTGACCGCGATGACGAACTACCGTGCCGTCGACGGCGTCCTCCAGGCGGAGGAGCACGCAGAGATCGGAGTCGACTGGTGACCGAGACCCCCTCGAGCCCGACGCGCAGCCCGCGCACCATCGACGAGGTCCTCGCCGAGGCGCGCAGCCGGCTGCACCGTGTCACGCCACAGGAGGCCGACGCAGCCCGCGCCGACGGTGCGGTCATCGTCGACATCCGACCCGCCGCCCAGCGCGAGGCGGAGGGTGGCCTACCGTTCGCGACCGTCATCGAGCGCAACGTGCTCGAGTGGCGCCTCGACCCGGCGAGCGACGCGTCGTTGCCCATCGCGAGCCACGACCTGGCCGTCATCGTGCTGTGCCAGGAGGGCTACACCTCGAGCCTCGCCGCGGCCGCCCTCCAGGAGCTGGGCATCCACCGCGCCACCGACGTCATCGGGGGGTATGCCGCCTGGCAGGCCTGGCAGGACGAGCAGTCCGCGCCGGCGACGCCGCCGCAGCAGCGGCCCTGACGGCGGCGCTCAGCCGGTCGAGGTGTCCCGACGACAGCCGCCAGCGCTGCCAGTAGAGCGGCACGTCGACGTGGTCGCGGGCACCGAGCCGCACCAGCTCGCCCGAGTCGAGGGCGTCGTCGACCTGCGAGGTCAGCAGGGCCCCCCAACCCAGCCCTGTGCGCACGGCAGCGACGAAGCCGGTGCCGTCGGGCACCTCGTGGGTCGGCGGCGTCGAGGCGACGCGGTGTCGGTCGAGGATCCGCTGCTGGATGTCGTCCTTGTCGTTGAACCGCACGAGCGGCATTGCGCCCCAGTCGATCCCGCGTCCAGTCCTGAACCGTTCGACGAGCGCCGGCGTCGCCACCGGGAGGTAGCGCATCGTGACGAGCGGCTCGGTGGAGCAGCCCTGCACCGGCGTCGGGTCCGACGTCACCGCCGCGAGCACCTCGCCCGATCGGAGCAGCCGGGCGGAGTGATCCTGGTCCTCGACGTGCACGCGGATCACGACGTCGGGCCAGTCGGCCACCTCGCAGAACACGGCTCCGAACCACGTCGACATCGAGTCGGCGTTGACCGCGACGGGCAGGTCGACCCGACCCTCGCCGGCCGACGAGAGACCTGCGAGCACCTCCGACTCGAGCAGCCTCTGCTGGCGGGCGAGCCGCACGAGCGCCTCACCCGCAGCCGTCGGGCGGCACGGCGTCGCGCGCACGACGACGACCTGCCCGACCTCGGCCTCGAGCGCCTTCACCCGTTGGCTCACGGCCGATGCGGTGACGTGCAACCGCCGGGCTGCCGCGTCGAACGTGCCGGTGTCGACGATGGCGAGCAGGGTGACGAGGTGCTCGGGCTGGAGCCGCATGAAGCCATGCTAATGATGCTGAAGAATCCTTCGCTTCACTGAACTGCAGTCGCCGCGTACCGTCGAATGGTGACCTCGCTCCTGCCCGGCTTCCTCACCATGGCCGGACTCATCATCGCCATCGGTGCGCAGAACGCCTACGTGCTGCGCACCGGCCTCGTGCGACGCCACGTCGGCCTCGTGGTCACGGTGTGCGCCCTCAGCGACGCGGTGCTCGTCGTCGCCGGCGTGCTCGGCGTCGGCGGGCTGGTGACGGCCCACCCCACGCTGCTCACGGTCGTGCGGTGGGTCGGGGCGGCATACCTCGTCGGCTACGGCCTGCTGTGCCTGCGCAACGCACGGCACCCGAAGGCCCTCGAGGCGGACGGGACGGCGACCTCGCGCCGCGGCGTCCTCACGACGGTCGTCGCCCTGACGTGGCTCAACCCGCACGTGTACCTCGACACGGTGCTGCTCGTCGGCTCCATCGCGAACCAGCAGGGGCCCGACGGGCGCTGGTGGTTCACCGCTGGCGCCATCGGCGCCAGCGTCGCCTGGTTCACCGCCCTCGGCCACGGGGCGCGCCTGCTCGCCCCGCTCTTCGCCCGCCCCGCGACGTGGCGGGTGCTCGACGTCGTCATCGCCCTCGTGATGTTCGCGATCGCCGCGACCCTCGTCGTCGGCTGAGCGGCGGCTACCTCAGACGCAGCCACGCGGCACACCTCATGGATCTGAGGTAGCAGGGGCTCCCGGATAGGGAGCTCACCCGATGCGGCTGCCTACCTCAGGGGCCGAGATTGGAGGAGTCCGAAAAGGCACGAACAGAGGAAAGACCGTGACCACTCACTACCTCGACTACCGCACCGCCCGGGCCGAGATCGAGGCCCGCTACCCGCAGCGTCGTCGCGCTCGTCGCGACTCGTCGCTCGAGGTCATCCGTCGCACGCTGGCGCGCAGCTCTCGCGAGGAGAACCACCCGGGCCGCACGCGGTGACGACGGCGGCACGAACCGTGTCGTCCACCGTCCTCGCACTGTCGGCGGGGTACGCGAGAATTCCGCGTATGCCGCTCAGCACCGGCCCCCTCATCGGGAGGGACACCGACCTCGCACGTCTCGTCGACGCCATCGGACTGCGCCCGAAGCCGGGCGTCCAGTCCGGTGGCGTCGTCGTGCTGTCGGGCGACGCGGGCATCGGCAAGTCCCGTCTGGTCGGCCAGCTCGTCACCGAGGCCAAGCACGCCGCCTGGTTCACCGCGGTCGGGCACTGCGTGGGCCAGGCCGGCAGCAGCCTCGCCTACCTCCCGTTCGTCGAGCTCGTCGGCGTCGTCGACGCCGACCACCCCGAGGTCGTCGACCGGGTGCTCGAGACCCACCCCAGCCTGGGCCACCTCCTCCCCGCCCGCCCCGAGGCGCACGACCCCGAGCGGGCCGGCAGCACCACCGACCCCGGCCAGGTCGCCGAGGCCGTGCACGCGCTGCTCTCGGCGCTCGGCGACGCGCAGCCCTCCCTCGTCGTCGTCGAGGACGTCCACTGGGCCGACCACTCGTCGCGCGACCTCATCACGCTCCTGCTCACCCGCGGCTTCACCAAGGCCGTCGGGCTCGTCGTGACCTACCGCTCCGACGACCTCTACCGCCGCCACCCGCTGCACGAGACCCTCGCCGTGTGGGCCCGCATCGCGGGGCTCGAGCACGTCGACCTCGCACCGCTGCCCGACGACGCCGTCCTAGAGCTCGTCTCCGGCATCGAGGGCGCCCCCACCGACGCCACGACGGCAGCCGAGATCGCCCGGCGCTCCGAGGGCAACCCGTTCTTCGCCGAGGAGCTCGTCGCGAGCGCCGCGGCCGGCCAGGCCCTGACCGGTGGCCTCAGCCGCGTGCTGCGTGCGCGCGTCGAGCAGCTCGACGACACCGCCCAGCGCGTGCTGCGCGCGATCGCCCTCAAGGGCGGCCAGTTCATCGACCACGAGCTGCTCTCGAAGGTGCTCGCACTGCCCGACGAGACGCTCGAGACCGCGCTCGCCGCCGCGGTCGAGCACCACGTGCTCGAGGCCCGCTGGCCGCCGGCCTACACGTTCCGCCACGCGTTGCTGGGCGAGGCCGTCGCCGACGGCCTGCTCCCCGGCGAGCGCCTGAGGCTCCACCGGGCGTATGCCGCCGTGCTCGCCGAGCGTCCCGACCTCGCTCCCGCGTCCGAGCTGGCCCGCCACGCTGCCGCGGTCGGCGACCTGCCGACCGCCGTTCGTGCGAGCCGTTCGGCCGCCGAGTCGGCGATGGCCGTCGGCGGCCCGCAGGAGGCGCTGCTCCACCTCGAACGCGCCCTCACCTGGCTCGACGAGAACGACCCCGAGCGCGACGAGGTGACTCTCCGCGCGTCGCGTGCCGCGATGGTTGCCGGCGAGTCGGTGCGCGCCACGGACCTGCTGCGCGACCGCCTCGACCATCCCGGCACGGCCCAGGACCCCCTCCTGCGCGCCGACCTGCTCTCGACGCTCGTCATCCGGGCCCGCATCCTCGACCTGCCCGTCGACTCCGTCGCCCTCACCGACGAGGCCCTCTGCCTGCTCGGCGACGAGGCCGACGAACGCCGGGTCCGGGTGCTCGTCGCGCGGGTCCAGGCCCTCGTCGACCAGGGCTCGTTCGTCGAGGCGGCGGTCGTCGGCAACGAGGTGTCGATGCTCGCCGAACGTCTGGGCCTGGTCGGCGCGGTCGCCGAGGTGCGCACGATCATGGCCCGGGTCCTCGAGGCCCAGGAGGACCTCGCCGCCGTCGAGACCCACCTGCAGGCGCTCGTCGACGACATCGACCCCGACGACCCGCTGCTGCTCCGTGCCCTGCACCAGCTCGCGTCGCTGGCCCACCGCCGAGGCGACCTCCCCGGCGCGCTGGCCCTCTACGACCGTGGCGCCGACGTCGCGCGGCGCATGCACCGCGAGTGGGCGCCGTGGGGGCAGGAGTGCCGGCTCCTCAGCGGTCTCTCCGCCTACGAGCTCGGTGACTGGGACGGCGCGGTGCGCCGCCTCGACCTGGGCGGCCGCCCCGCGCCGCAGCCGGGTCGCACGATCTTCACGGGCGCGATGCTCCTCGTTCGGGCCGGACGCGGCGAGCCGGTCGACCCCGGCGTCTTCGACGCGATGCGCGAGTGGTGGTCGGTCGACGGCCTGGCGGTCGTGCTCACGGTGATGCCGGCCGTCGACGTGCTCGGCGAGACCGGCGACCTGGCCGGCGCGCTCGACGTCACGGAGGCGGCGGTCCGCACGCTCGACGCCGCCTGGGGCGAGTACCACGCCGTGGTCCGGCTGGCGGCACTGGTCGCAGGCCAGGCCGCCCGTCTCGGGCCCGCCGCCGAGCCTGCCTTGCGTGACCGTGCCGTCGCCCTCGTCGACGAGCTGGTGCAGCGCGCCCGGGCGATCGGCGAGCTGCGTCCAGCCGTCGAGAAGGCGAGCCGCCCCAAGTTCGAGCGAGCCGCGACCGAGTCGCTCGAGGACACCAGCCGCGAGACCTGGGCGTGGACGTCCCGGCTCGAGGCCGAGGTGCTCAGGCTGCGTCGTGCCGTCGACCTCGACGACCCACCCGGCGCCGACGAGCTCGTCGACGCCTGGCGCACCAGCGTCACCGCCTTCGAGCGCTACGGCCACGTCTACGAGGCGGCCCGCTCCCGGGCCCGGCTCGCCGTGGCCCTGCGTGGCGCGGGCGACGACGCCGGCTCCCGGCGCGAGGCGGAGGCCGCCCGCGAGGTCGCCGTCCGGCTCGATGCCAAGCCGTTGCTGAGCGAGCTCGACGAGGTGCGGCCCGGAGCCGGTGCTGGTGGCTCTGGCCTCTCGCACGACCTCACGCCCCG